>NZ_JBIYSM020000072.1:0-10862 GCF_044759095.2 Brevibacillus soli | reverse complement strand
AAAAACGAAGCAACGGGGGCTTAGTTTGCTATTGCCAAAAAGGCCTGTTCTAAGTCACTTAGATTTTCAGGGTAGAATTTATAAAAATGGACATCCAATACAGCCACTTGGAAAGTGTTCGGGGCCCCCCTTAATGAAACAGCGGTCCGATCCAGGCGACCCAGTAGGCGGCAGGGATAAACAACAGCTGTGCCAGCAGGGTTCCCAGAAAGCGTGAAATCATCAGCCAGATGTAGATTTCCCGGAGAGTATCCGGTTCCGTTTGGCCGTTCATTGCTCTGTCGGTGAGGAGGGCTACCTGCGGGTCGACAAGGATGGTCAGGATGATGGTGGCGAAGCCGTTGATCAGCCCGGACGACATCAGGATGGTCGCTTTGAAATCCGGGGAGATCAGCGATGCATACAAGGTAGACAATATGCTTACGGTGTAGATCGCGGTTACGATGCAGTTCAGCAGCAGTAAACGCTTCGGTATGCCCTTGATGCGAAAGCGGGAGAGCGCCTGCAAGCGGGGGATCCGAATGTGCTGTCTGACATGGCGAATGCTTTCCACGGAAACAGAGTTTTTCAGCAGCTGAGGGATGGAGCCGGCCATCTCCAAATGCGCGATCAATCGCCTGGAGAGCTGCACGAACGTGGGGAACAGCAGAATCGCCGTAACCGTGCCCGCGGAAGCGGCGGCGATGATAAAGCGGAAGTGCCAGGAGACGTCTAGGTGCATGTGCATGGCCTGATCGATCAGCGCTCCGGTCATGGGAGCCTGAATCAGGTTGGACGTACGGGAGACAAGCAGAATCATGCCTGTCAGTGAAAGGGCGACAGCCAGTTTGCCGGTTCGTACGCCCGCTAGCCGTACGGCATAGGAGAGCGTTTCCGTCGTATGGATGATGGATGTAAACAAACAAATGAGCCAGACATGTTCCATGGCGTTCGGTAACTCCCTCGGTTTTTCCGGTTTTTCTCCCCACATTATACTCTTCTTTCGTCAAATTACCGAAAAAGTACACAAGGAATGCAGGATTTTCCTAATATTGGGCGAATCAAGAAGGTTAAGAAAATGGAATGGGAGCAGGGGGATTGTTCATGCAGGATAAGAAAGTTTTGGTTGTAGATGATCAATATGGCATTCGCATCCTGTTGTACGAGGTTCTGGGCAAAGAAGGCTACAAAACCTTCCAGGCCGCCAACGGCAAAATGGCCTTGGAAATTGTGGAGAAAGAATCTCCAGATTTGGTCATCCTTGACATGAAAATTCCGGGGATGGATGGAATCGAAATTTTGAAGCACATCAAAAAGATCAATCAGAACATTAAAGTCATCATGATGACGGCTTACGGGGAACTGGACATGATCAAGGAAGCGACCCAACTGGGTGCGTTGACACATTTTACCAAACCGTTTGACATTGACGAGCTGCGCATGGCGGTTCACCAACAGCTGGCCTGCTGATTTACACTTCCTTCTGGGTAAGCCAACCTGTTAACAAGCAGAGGACTGTGGTATAATAAGCCACGTTAAAAGAGACCACAAGTAGGAGGATTTTCGAAAGATGCCACTGGTACCTATGACCGCTTTTTTAGAGGACGTCAAAAAGAACAAGTACGCTGTAGGACAGTTCAATCTGAACAACCTGGAGTTTACGCAAGCGATTACGGAAGCTGCGATGGAAGAAAAATCGCCCGTGATTTTTGGTGTATCCGAAGGCGCAATGAAGTACATGGGGCTGGATTACACGGTTGCAATCGCAAAAGTTGCAGCTGAGCGCGCCGGCGTTCCGGTTGCCCTGCATCTTGACCATGGCAGCAGCTTTGACGTTGTCATGAAGTGTATCCGCGCCGGCTTTTCTTCCGTAATGTTTGACGGCTCCCACTATCCGTTGGAAGAGAATATTCGCCTGACGAAGCAGGTTGTTGAGGCTGCTCATGCAGTTGGCGTCTCTGTTGAAGGCGAGCTGGGTACAATCGGTGGGGTAGAAGATGATCTCTCCGTAGACGAGGAAGATGCAGCACTGGCAAAACCGGAAGAGGCCATCCGCTTCTGGGAAGAGACCAAAGTAGATTACATGGCCATTGCTGTCGGTACAGCGCACGGCATTTACAAGGGTGAGCCGAAAATTCGCTTTGACATTATCGAAGAAGTGGCGAAAAACATCGGTGCTCCAATCGTACTCCACGGCGGTTCCGGTGTGCCGGATGAGTCCATCGTGAAGTCGATCAGTCTGGGTGTTGGAAAAATCAACGTCAACACGGAAAGCCAAGTCGCATGTACCGAAACGGTGCGCAAAATTCTTGCCGCCAAGCCGAACGAAATCGACCCGCGCAAATACCTGGGTCCTGCCCGTGAAGCGATCAAGGAAGTTGTGAAAGGTAAAATGCGTCTGTTTGGCAGCAGCAATCGTGCGTAACCAGGAGGTACACCATGCGCTTTTTAATTGATACAGCCAATGTGAAAGAAATTCGCGACGTCCATGAGTGGGGCGTATTGGCGGGAGTGACCACCAACCCGTCGCTCGTAGCCAAAGAAGGTCGCGATTTTATTGAGACGCTGAAGGAAATTATCGACATCGTGGACGGCCCGATCAGTGCGGAAGTGATCAGTACCGATGCCAAAGGAATGATCGAAGAGGGCGAGAAGCTCGCCTCCCTGTCCAAAAACATCGTCGTGAAGATCCCGATGACCGAAGAAGGCCTGAAAGCGGTCAAGTACTTTGCGAAACGTAAAATCAAAACCAACGTGACCCTTATTTTTACAGCAAACCAGGCACTGATGGCGGCACGTGCAGGAGCTACCTACGTGTCTCCGTTCCTCGGCCGCCTGGACGATATCGGTCAAGACGGCTTACAGCTGATTACCGACATTTCCGAGATTTTTGCGGTTCACGAAATTGAGACGGAAATCATCGCGGCCAGCATCCGCCACCCGATTCACGTGACGGAATCGGCTCGCCGCGGCGCTCATTTCGCGACCATTCCGTATAAAGTGTTCAAACAGCTGCTGGCTCATCCGCTTACCGACAGCGGATTGCAGAAGTTCCTGTCAGACTGGGCGAGCATGCAGAAGTAACAAGCGGTTTTTTGACGTACAGAGCACCTTTTCCGTTGGGGAAGGTGCTTCTTTCCCGATTATGCCTGAGGAGATCAGATCATGGAAAAGCTGATTATCAACGGTGGAAAGCCGCTGGCCGGAACAGTGACCATCAGCGGCGCGAAAAACAGCGCGGTGGCCTTGATCCCGGCAGCACTCCTGGCGGACGGACCCGTCGTCATCGAAAACCTGCCGAAGATTCAAGACGTTGACATCTATTTCAAGCTGCTGCGTGAGATGGGAGCCGATGTGCTCTTCGAGGACGATTGGATGGAGATTGACGGGAGGGCCATGCAATCCGTCTTGATGCCGAACGGCCGCGTGAAAAAACTGCGTGCCTCCTACTACCTCTGGGGAGCGCTGCTGGCCAAATTCGGTGAAGCTCGCGTAGGGCTTCCGGGAGGGTGCGACCTCGGACCGCGTCCCGTCGACCTGCACATCAAGGGCTTTGAAGCCCTGGGGGCCCGGGTTGAAAACCAGAACGGCGTCATGACCATTCGCGCGAACAAGCTCAAAGGAGCCCGAATATACCTCGATCTGGTAAGCGTGGGCGCCACGATCAACATCATGCTGGCAGCTTCCAAGGCGGAAGGCGTGACTATCATTGAAAACGCAGCCCGCGAGCCGGAGATCGTCGACGTGGCTACCCTGCTGAACAATATGGGGGCAAACATCAAGGGAGCGGGTACCGACATCATCCGCATCCAAGGAGTAGAGCGGCTTAGAGGGTGCCGCCACACCATCATCCCGGACCGCATCGAAGCAGGCACGTACATGATAGCGGCTGCAGCGACGGGCGGCAGCGTCACATTGGAAAACGTCATTCCGAAGCATCTGGAGTCCGTCACCGCCAAACTGCGGGAAATCGGTGCTGAAGTGATTGAAATGGATGACTGCATTCTGGTAAACGGAAAGGGCACGTACCGGGCTGCCGACGTGAAAACCAGCCCGTATCCGGGGTTTCCGACCGACCTGCAGCAGCCGATTACTGCGCTGCTGACACTGGCCAAAGGGTCCAGCATCGTCACCGACAATATCTACAGCGCCCGGTTCCGCCATATCGACGAACTGCGCCGCATGGGAGCCAATATCAAAGTGGAGGGCCGCTCCGCCGTCATTGAGGGTGGTCACAAGCTCCTGGGAGCCAAAGTGGTGGCGTCCGATCTGCGGGCCGGTGCCGCTCTGGTAATCGCCGGACTGGCCACTCAAGGGACGACTGAGCTGGAGGGACTGGAACACATCGACCGCGGCTACGAGAATCTGGTGGGCAAGCTGCAGAACCTCGGCGCCGATGTGCAGCGGGTAAGCTCTCATCGTCAGGAACGACACCATATGTGAAATACACCAGGAGAGGAGTCTTCCAAGAATGGAACGTAGTTTAACGCTTGAACTGGTACGCGTCACGGAGGCGGCAGCGCTGGCTTCTGCCCGTTGGATGGGTTTGGGCAAAAAGGACGAAGCTGACGATGCGGCAACGACAGCGATGCGCAAAGAGTTTGAAAACGTACCGATGGACGGCGTGGTCGTCATTGGTGAAGGAGAAATGGACGAAGCGCCGATGCTCTACATTGGCGAAAAGCTGGGCCAAGGCGTGGCGCCGTTTGTAGACGTGGCAGTTGATCCGCTGGAGGGGACCAATATCGTCGCCAAAGGGACGTGGGGAGCCATTTCCGTAATCGCCATCGCCGACCGCGGAAACCTGCTTCACGCGCCCGACATGTACATGGAAAAGATTGCCGTAGGGCCGAAAGCCGTTGGCAAGGTGGACATCAACGCGCCGGTGGAGGACAACTTGAAGGCGGTGGCACAGGCCAATGGAAAAGACGTCAGCGACCTGGTGGCCATCGTTCTCGATCGCGATCGCCATTCCAAAATCATTCATGACATCCGCAAAGCGGGCGCCCGGATCAGACTGATTTCGGACGGAGACGTAGCCGCAGCCATCAATACCGCTTTCCCTGACACCGGTGTCGATATCCTGTTTGGATCCGGCGGTGCCCCTGAGGGTGTTTTGGCTGCTGTGGCGTTGAAATGCCTGGGTGGAGAGATTCAGGGCAAACTGCTGCCGCAAAGCGAAGAGGAAGTGGAACGCTGCAAGCGTATGGGACTGGTCAACCCCCATCAAGTGCTCTTCATGGACGATCTGGTCAAAGGGGACGACGCGATTTTTGCGGCAACCGGTGTGACCGATGGGGAACTGCTGCGGGGAGTGCGCTTCCAGGGGACACGTGCGACGACTCACTCCGTGGTCATGCGAGCCAAAACCGGAACCGTTCGTTTTATTGAAGGAAACCATCGCTTGGAACGCAAGCCTCGCCTCGTATTGTAAAGCAGACATCGGACTAGAATAGTATAAGAGAGAAGTAAAGAGTGGTGGAATAATGCTCATTTCAGAACTGGAAGAAAAAAAGCTGACGGAGTTGTACAAGTTAGCGAAAGAATACCAAATTCCTTACTATTCCCAGATGAAAAAGAAGGAATTGATCTTTGCCATCCTTCGAGCCCGGGCGGAGCGTGACGGCTTGATGTTTATGGAGGGCGTACTGGAAATCCTGCCGGAGGGGTACGGATTCCTGCGTCCGATCAACTATCTGCCCAGCTCCGAGGATATTTACATCTCCCAGTCCCAGATTCGCCGTTTTGACCTGCGAATGGGAGATCTGGTATCTGGCAAGGTGCGGCCGCCCAAGGAAAACGAACGCTATTTCGGGCTGCTGCAGGTGGAAGCTGTAAACGGTCAAGACCCCGAATTAGCCGCTGAACGTCTTCACTTCCCCGCTTTGACACCCCTGTATCCCCAAGAAAAACTCGTCCTGGAGACTTCGCCCGATAAAATTTCCGCTCGTCTGATGGACCTGATTGCGCCTGTAGGCCTTGGGCAGCGGGGGCTGATTGTCGCCCCGCCAAAGGCTGGCAAAACCATGCTGCTGAAAGAGATTGCCAACAGCATTACAGCCAATCATCCGGACATTCATCTGTTCGTCCTGCTCATTGACGAACGTCCGGAAGAGGTAACCGACATGCAGCGTTCGGTCAAAGGGGAAGTGATTGCTTCCACATTTGACGAGCTGCCGGAAAACCACATCAAGGTGGCCGAGCTGGTCCTGGAGCGGGCCAAGCGTCTGGTGGAACACAAAAAGGACGTTGTCATCCTGCTTGACTCCATTACCCGACTGGCGCGAGCCTACAATCTGGTGATTCCTCCAAGCGGACGTACGCTTTCCGGGGGGATCGATCCGGCGGCGTTCCATCGTCCGAAGCGCTTCTTTGGTTCGGCTCGCAACATCGAAGAGGGAGGAAGCCTGACCATCCTGGCCACATCCCTGATCGAGACCGGCTCCAGAATGGACGATGTCATTTACGAAGAGTTCAAGGGCACGGGGAACATGGAGCTGCATCTGGACCGCAAACTGGCAGAACGCCGTATCTTTCCGGCGATCGACATTCGCCGTTCGGGAACGCGTCGTGAAGAACTGCTGCTGTCCAAGGAAGAACTGGACAAACTGTGGACCATCCGCAAAAACATGAACGACAGCCATGATTATGTGGAATCATTTATTAAGAAACTGGCTGAATCCAAAACGAACATCGAATTCCTGCAAAGCATCGAATCCAAACCTGGACGAAACCAGGCCAAGCCATCAAACATGACGGTGAGTTGACCACTCGCCGTTATTTTTTTGGGGCCTTTGGCATATCTTAGGAAAATGAAGGTGATAGTTGGACAGATGGAGGGATTGCAGTGGGATTTCACTACGTAGACATGCCAGCCGTACAACAGGAAGCCAAACAAGCGGTAGTGGAACAGGCCCTGTTTCAAGCCTTTAACCCGTACAGCGCGCTTTCTGCCGCTCCCAAGACCAGTCGGGACTCTGTCATGGTTTATACCGTACAGCCCGGAGATACGCTCTCCGAAATTGCTCACCGCTACGGTCTTACGCTTCAGGAGCTGGTTGAAACGAACAAATTACAGAACCCGCATAAGATGGGAATCGGCATGAAGCTGGTCATCAGACGCAACGAGGTGGCTCACTCTGTGCAACGGGGGGAGACGTTGAACCAGATTGCCGAGCGGTTCGCGGTCAAAAAGGAACTGTTGATCGAGCGCAATCCGCTGCTGCAACTGCTTCCTGACAACCTCTATGTGGGACAGGTTGTGTATGTGCCTGTACCGGAGGCGTCTCCGATGTTGGCCGGAAACGTTCAGCTGCGCAGGCAAATGGCACAGGCTGCCAGCAGAAAAGCGACCCGTATGCGAGCCATGGACTGGCCGGTAAAGGAAGCGACGATTACCAGCGGCTTCGGAATGCGTTGGGGACGACTGCACAAAGGCCTTGATCTGTGGAATGAAGGGGAAGGCAAAACTCCCATCCATGCCGCCAAGGAAGGTGTCGTGGTTGAAGCAGGGACCAACCGGGGAGGATACGGCTACATGGTTGTTTTGGATCACGGCGAAGGTCTGCAGACGTACTATGCGCATTTGAGAAGGATCGTCGTCTCTCCCGGTCAAGTCATCAGGCAAGGTGACATTCTGGGGTATATGGGGCGAACCGGGGACTCAACCGGCTACCACCTGCATTTCGAGGTGAGGCAGGACGATGTGCCGATGAATCCGCTTCGCTACCTGCGCAGGTAAACCCTTCACATTTACTTTGCTTCTTCGTTGCGATACAATGGGCTACAGCAAAGAAGCGAGGCGATTTTTTCATGTTTTTGGTATACGCAGACAACAAACGTAACGTCTACGATCACCCCGAGCTGCTCGCGGTGGGACGTAACGGAGATATATTGACAGAGATTCTGGAGGACGAGTTGATTCCTCTTCCGGAAGGGGCGACATTGGTCAGTCTTCCGGATACCGTGCCGATCGGCATGGACCCGGATACCGGGGAGATGGTAAAGCTGGACGGCTTTATGGCTGTTGGGGCATTGATCCCGCAGGGCTTTACCCGTCTGCTGCTGCCGGGTTACATCAAGACCAACAAGCAAAGCAAGTTTCCGCTGTTCGGCTACACCGCTGTGGTGTGGAAAGACGGCCAATTTTGGATTGCCGGCCGTCAGAGTGACGAGCCGCACAAGTGGAACCCGGTCAACTACCCGATGGACGAGCTCCGTCAGCGCGTGAATCAGACGCTGGAGCTGTTCCCCGGCAACCGGATCCTCCAGCATTTATCCCATTGTGCGTTGGAATACGAGTGCCTGACCGCCTCCAACAACTTTTTCCACCGCTGGGAAGGAAGCCTTCCCGTTTCCTACACCTGTAATGCCGGCTGTTACGGATGCATATCCGAGCAGCCCGAAGAGAGCGGGTTCCCTGCGCCGCAAACCCGAATGAATTTCAAGCCGACAGTGGATGAACTGGTGGAAGTGATGCTCCACCATCTGCAGACTCCGGAGAGCATCATCAGCTTCGGCCAGGGCTGCGAGGGAGAGCCGTCCACCATGGCCTCCCTGATCGTGCCGGCGATGCGCCGCGTTCGGGAACAGACGGACATGGGCTATATTAACATCAACACGAACGCCGGGCTGACCGACCATATCAAAGGCATTGTGGACGCCGGGCTGGATCTCATGCGCGTCAGCATCATCAGCGCGATTGACGAGCATTACAATGCGTATTACCGGCCGCGCAACTACACGCTGGAAAACGTGGCTCGCTCCGCTGAGTACGCTTCTGCCAAAGGGGTGTACACCTCCATCAACTATCTCTGCTTCCCGGGTGTCTTTGATCGCGAGGAAGAGATAGAGGCGATGATCGCCTTCATCCGCCGCACCGGCATCAAGCTGATTCAGCTCCGCAATCTGAACATTGATCCGGAGAGCTATCTGGAAATGATCCCGAAGGCGAAGGGCGAAGTGTTCGGCATGAAGCAGGCGATTGAGATTTACCAGCAGGAGCTGCCTGACGTCGTGATCGGCTCCTTCACGCACGTTCCGCCGGCTGAGCTTCGCCGTCGGAAAAACATGGTGTAGGTCTGAAGTTGTTGCATTTACCCGACAGACGTGCTACTATTTTGTTTGTGTTTATATAACTCTGTTTCGGCAAACGATTCAGGGCGGAAAAGAGGTGCGAATAGATGAAACAAGGAATCCATCCTAAGTACAACACAGTAAAAGTGACTTGTGCTTGCGGCAACGAGTTTGAATCTGGTTCCGTAAAACAAGCGCTTCGTGTAGAGATCTGCTCCAACTGCCACCCATTCTTCACAGGCAAACAAAAGTTCGTAGACGCTGGTGGCCGTGTAGACCGTTTCAAACGCAAATACAATCTTTCCTAAAAAAAGATTGGAACCAGGTAGAGAGATCTGCCTGGTTTTATTTTTGCAGATAGGAAAAAATATCTTCCCGTCCTGCGTGGCGTACCCCTACAATAGGAGTATAAGTCGTGGAAGAGCAGTGACATCTTTGGCGTAAAGGGAGAAGTGACGTGGCGCAACTGTATTTTCGTTACGGGGCGATGAACGCTTCCAAATCCATTCAACTGTTGACGGTAGCCCATAATTATGAGCAATCGGGTAAAAAAGTGATGGTGTTTACCCCCGCCATCGACGACCGTTACGGCGTTGGCATAGTAGCTTCGCGCGTAGGAATCCGCCGGGAAGCCATCCCGGTTGATGAGGACACGGACCTGTTTCACATGGTAGAGGCGGAAGCAGAGAAGCCGGATTGCGTATTGGTGGACGAAGGACAGTTTTTGAACAAGCAGCATGTTACGCAATTGGTGAACATCGTGGACAAGCTGCAGATTCCTGTCATTGTGTACGGCCTGTTGAAGGACTTTAAAAACCAGCTATTCCCGGGAAGCCATTATCTCCTGTGCGAGGCCGACAAGATTGAGGAGATCAAAACGGTCTGCGTTTACTGCAACAAAAAGGCGACGCACGTCCTGAAATTCAAAAACGGAGTTCCGGTCTACACCGGGGAAACGATTGAGATCGGCGGAAACGATACATACTCAAGCGTGTGCCGACCTCATTACTACAATCCTCCCGTCCAATCCTAAACCCTGGACGGAGCCACGCCGCCCCTGTACCCCCTTTTGAATGGGCATCGCAAGCGATGCGCAAACTAAGGCAAACAGGAGGTGGCTTTTTCATGCTGCGCACACCATACACAAAGAGCGTACTGTTTAGTCTTGCGGCCGTTGCGCTGGGGGCATCCCTCATATCCGGTTGCGGACGCACCCAGCCGCAGGAAAAGAGCTTCGGCACGCAAGCGCTGGATCCTCAGCGAAACGCGACGATACAAAGCGACCGTGACCACGACATCATTGACAGGGGAGCACCTCTGACCGAGGGCAGGGATTACCTGATGGGCCGGAACCAGAATCCCAACCTCCTGATGGGGCATGCCGCCGTTCGCAACACACAGATTGATCGGAACAACATGGAAATGATGGCCAAAAGCGTACCCGGCGTGGAGGGGGCACGAATCACCTTAAACGGCGGAGAGGCATATGTTACGCTTGATCTGATCCCAAACGTGACGGCTAGCCAGGCCCGGTCAATTGAACAACAGGTGATCGCCGCCTTGAGGCAAAAAGTGCCGCGTTACGACTTTCACGTTACCTCAAATGATGCATATCATAGACCATAGGCAAAAAGCGGGCCCGGCTCTGCCGGCCTTTTTTAGTATATAAGCGTACTATGTCAAATACTTTTTTTACTCAATTTGGGTATAGCAAACACACCTAACGTAAAATTTGTTAAAAAATTACAATTAGCAACTGACAAGGGTACGTTATGGTATTTGTCAGCCCTTCTTGAAACTAAGAAGGT
>NZ_JBIYSM020000071.1:0-11062 GCF_044759095.2 Brevibacillus soli | reverse complement strand
AAAAACGAAGCAACGGGGGCTTAGTTTGCTATTGCCAAAAAGGCCTGTTCTAAGTCACTTAGATTTTCAGGGTAGAATTTATAAAAATGGACATCCAATACAGCCACTTGGAAAGTGTTTGGGGCCCCGTCCGGCGCAGTGTCTGCGATAGCCGGGTGGGTAATTTTGTGGATAAACAGCATTGCGTTTTGATCGAGCGAAAAACGAACATACTGTGGATAACAAAAAGCTTTGGCAACCTGACACTTTCCAGGTTGCTTTTTCCTTGGAGTTTTTAGCTCGATCTGTTATGCTAGTAAGTTAGTGGCTTACTGCCAGTTGGAACTTTGAGGTGAATGCAGTGAAATTCGATACTATCGCAGCAGTGGCCACCCCGATGGGAGAGGGAGGCATTGCTGTTATTCGAGTAAGTGGACCCGATGCTACGGAAATTGTGGATAAGATATACCGAGGGAAGAAGAAGTTGTCCACTGTGGATAGTCACACCATTCATTACGGACATTTGTACGATCCACAGACGGGTGAGCGGGTGGAAGAAGTATTGGTTTCCGTCATGAGAGCGCCGCGTACGTTTACCCGCGAGGATGTCGTCGAGGTGAACTGCCACGGCGGGATTGTATCGGTAGAACGGGTACTGGAGTTGATTTTGGACAATGGTGCAAGATTGGCAGAGCCCGGCGAGTTTACCAAACGCGCATTTTTAAACGGGCGGATAGACCTGTCGCAGGCGGAGGCCGTCATTGATCTGATCCGGGCCAAAACGGACCGGGCAATGAAAGTGGCGCTTAACCAGGTGGAAGGGAAGCTGTCCCGAATGATTCGCAAGCTGCGGCAAAACTTGATTGAAGCCATGGCTCATATTGAAGTGACGCTCGATTATCCGGAGCACGACGTGGAGGAGTTTACCCAAAATCTCTTGATGACCAAGTGCGTCGAGGTAAAAGAGGAGATCGGCCGCCTGCTGCAGACTGCGAAACAGGGGAAAATTTTGCGGGAGGGTCTTTCCACTGCAATTGTCGGCCGACCCAATGTAGGCAAGTCTTCCTTGTTGAACAGTTTGGCTCAGGAGGAAAAGGCCATTGTCACCGATGTAGCAGGCACGACCCGGGACGTCATCGAAGAGTATGTCAACGTTCGCGGTGTTCCGCTGCGTTTGATCGATACGGCCGGCATTCGCGAAACGGAGGACATCGTCGAAAAAATCGGCGTGGAAAAGTCGAGACAGCTGTTGCAGCAAGCCGACCTCGTGCTGCTCATGCTGAACTACAACGAGCCGCTGACGGATGATGACTACGCCATTTTTGAGGCAGCCAAGGGCTTTAACGTGATTGTGATCGTCAACAAGTTTGACCTGCCGCAGCGGATTGACCTGGAGGAAGTGAAGCGTTACTTCCCCGATCAGCCGCTGATCATGACTTCCGTGAAAGAGGAGAAAGGCATCGATCTTCTGGAGCAGGCGATTGCCGAAATCTTTTTCAGCGGACGCGTTCACCAGGAAGACCTGACCTATGTGAGCAACGCCCGGCATATCCAGCTGCTTCGGCAGGCTGAGCAGGCCATTCAGGACGCCATCAACGGCATTGAGGCATCCATGCCGATTGACATGGTGCAAATCGATATTAAAAAGGGCTGGGAACTGCTCGGCGAAGTAATCGGAGAGAGCGTGGGCGAAGATTTGATAGACCAGATCTTTTCCCAATTCTGTTTGGGGAAATAAGGCAAGGAGGGAGAAGCATGATTGCAACGTATGATGCCGGAACGTTTGATGTGATTGTAATTGGGGCAGGGCACGCCGGATGTGAAGCGGCTTTGGCTGCGGCACGGATGGGCTGCAGCACTCTGCTTTTGACGATCAATCTGGATGCGGTTGCCTATATGCCGTGCAATCCTTCTGTCGGGGGGCCTGCAAAAGGGCACGTCGTGCGGGAGATTGACGCGCTGGGCGGTGAGATGGGAAGAAACACCGACAAGACTTACATCCAGATGCGGATGCTGAACACAGGGAAAGGGCCTGCCGTTCACGCGCTGCGGGCACAGGCCGACAAGTTCGCCTATCAGCATCAGATGAAACATACGATTGAAAATACGCCCAATTTGATTCTCCGTCAGGCGATGGTGGAGGAATTGATCGTCAACAACGGCGTTTGTGAAGGTGTCATTACGCAAACCGGCGCCCGATACAACGCCAAGTCGGTGGTGCTCACCACCGGTACCTATCTCCGCGGCAAAATCATCCTCGGGGATTTGCAGTATGAAAGCGGCCCGAACAACATGCGGCCGTCCATTCGCTTGGCTTTGCACCTGAAAGAGCTCGGTTTTGAGATGGTGCGCTTCAAGACCGGCACACCGCCGCGCGTACACAAAAGCAGCGTCGATTTCAGCAAAATGGAGATACAGCCGGGAGACGACGTACCGCGCGCTTTTTCCTACGAGACTACGGAATTCATCATGGACCAGCTTCCATGCTGGCTTACGTATACCAACGAAGGAACGCATGAAGTGATCAACGGCAACCTGCATCGGGCACCGATGTACTCCGGCATCATAGAAGGGACGGGTCCGCGCTACTGTCCGTCGATTGAGGATAAGGTCGTGCGTTTTAGCGACAAGCCGCGTCACCAGGTGTTCCTCGAGCCGGAAGGGCGGCATACGGAAGAGATGTACGTGCAGGGAATGTCGACGAGTCTGCCGGAAGATGTCCAGCTTTCCATGCTTCGTTCCATGGCAGGACTCGAGAACGTCAAAATGATGCGTCCCGGATACGCCATCGAGTACGATGCGATCGTGCCGACACAGCTGTGGCCTTCACTGGAGACCAAATTGATTGAAGGCTTGTTTACGGCCGGGCAGATCAATGGAACCTCCGGCTACGAAGAAGCGGCCGGACAGGGATTGATGGCGGGCATCAACGCCGCCAGAAAAGTGCAGGGCAAGCCGCCTGTCATTCTCGGACGTGAGCAGGCGTACATCGGCGTTTTGATTGACGACCTTGTCACCAAAGGCACCAATGAACCGTATCGTCTGCTTACATCCCGTGCGGAATACCGTTTGCTGCTGCGTCATGACAATGCAGACCTGCGTTTGACCGACATCGGGTATGAAATCGGCCTGATCAGCGAAGAACGGTATAAACGATTTAACGAAAAGCGGGCGAGAATTGAACAGGAGAAGGAGCGAATTCTGAACACCCGTGTCCGCCCCGATCAGGCGCATGTGCAGGCCGTTCTCCGTGAAGCGGGGTCGCCGGAACTGACGGAAGTGATTGAGTTGGCCCAGCTACTTCGCCGTCCGGAAATTACGTACCAGCACATCATCCAAATGGCTCCTGCACCGGAGCCTGTGCCTGAGGATGTGGCGGAACAGGTGGAAATCCAGATCAAATATGACGGCTACATCCGCAAGTCGCTGCAGCAGGTGGAACGGGTCAAAAAGGTGGAAGAGCGCCGCATACCCGCCGATATCGACTATCATCAAATCTCCGGTATGTCCAAAGAGGCGAGAGAAAAAATGAGCAAGATTCGTCCGCTTAATATCGGTCAGGCATCGCGCATTTCCGGCGTAAATCCCGCCGACATCTCCGTTCTTATGGTCTATCTGGAGCAGTACAATCGCGTGGGCGCCGCCGAGTAAGGAGATCAAGCATGAACAAAGAACAATTTGCCGATGCGCTGGCGGCTAAAGGCATTGTGCTCTCGGCCCAGCAACGTGAGCAATTTGACGCATATTTTCGCTTGCTCGTTGAGTGGAACGAAAAGATGAACCTGACGGCCATCACAGAAGAAGGGCAGGTATACACCAAGCACTTCTATGATTCCGTATCGCCTGCCTTCTTCTTTTCGTTTGATTCTGTAGAAACGACAGCGGATATTGGCGGGGGAGCGGGTTTCCCCAGCATTCCGCTAAAGATTTGCTTCCCCCATCTGAAAATGACCATCATCGATTCCCTGAACAAGCGAATGAACTTTCTGGAACACGTCGCCAGGGAGTTGGGATTGGCCAACCTGGCACCGGTGCACGGTCGGGCTGAAGAGCGCGGACAGGAACGGCAATTTCGGGAATCGTTTGATTTGGTCATAGCCCGGGCTGTTGCCAGACTAAACGTATTAGCCGAATACTGCCTGCCGTTCGCAAAAGTGGGCGGGACGTTCATCGCGATGAAGGGAGCCGACATCTCATTTGAATTGAACGAGGCGAAAAAAGCCATCAAAACGCTTGGCGGCAAGACGAGAAAGGTAGAGACCTTTCAACTGGTGGAAGATGCCGGGGAACGAAATATCGTCATGATCGACAAAGTGGAAGCGACTCCGAAAACATATCCGCGAAAAGCGGGAACACCTGCAAAAAAACCGCTGCTTTAAACAGGATAAAAAGGGCTGTGGCAATTGCTATGGCCCTTTTTTGGTGAAATTGATAGTCTTCTGTTTTTCTGCATATACATACAGATATACCTTTTAGGCTCACTGAGAGGATGAAAAACGATGAACACGGCGTTGTCGACCTTTTTCCCATCTGAATTGCCAACCATTCTGTTACGCTTGTTTCTGGCGTTCGTAGCCGGTGCTGTGATGGGGCTGGAGCGTGAGCGTTTTTTTAAAGATGTGAACAGACAAAGAGGGGCAGGATTTCGTACCTACAGTCTGGTCTGCTTCGGATCCTGTCTGTTTGGACTCGCTTCGATATATGGTTTTTCCTCCAGCGGCGTCAATAACGACCCGGGTCGGGTAGCAGCCCAAGTGGTAACCGGCATGGGCTTTTTAGGCGCGGGCGCCATTATCAAATTTAACGGCGAGGTAAAAGGGTTAACCACTGCTGCCGGAATGTGGGTTGCTTCTGCCATTGGTTTAATGTTTAGCGCAGGGATGTACATCCCCGCGATCGTAGCGGCATTTTTTGCCTACCTTACGCTTGATTTTCACCGCCTGTTCCCACATCTGTTCAGCTTTTCCCGCCAAAAAGACAACCAGGAAGAAGAGGTTCGGGAACAAAAACGATTACAGAAACGAATACAGCGTGTGAAGAAGGCTGTGTTACAGAAAGACGAAGAGTGAGTGTTTCACGTGAAACATGTGGAAGCAGCAGGAATTGGAGAAAAAATGAAGAATATTTTTTAGGACAACCATTTTAGGCACAAGGTAGTACGTGTCATCATCCAATGGATACAGGTCAGAGGTTTGTGCATTGGTTTATGGAACGGTTAGAAGTGGGGGATTCGCAATGGCAGTAAAGGATCAGTTTTCTCGCATTTTCGGGTTATCTGACAAGACGGACAGTGAAGAGATACGACAAATACCCGTTGATGAAATTGTTCCCAATCCTTATCAGCCCCGTACAGTATTTGACGATGAAAAAATTGAGGAGTTGTGTCAAACCATCCGCACCCACGGATTGATCCAGCCGATTGTGGTCCGGTTGAAAAACAACCGCTATGAATTGATTGCGGGGGAAAGACGTTTACGTGCGACGAAAAAGTTGGGAATGGAACGAATCCCTGCTATTGTCAAAGACTTTAACGATACACAGACAGCATCGATTGCGCTGATTGAAAACTTGCAGCGAGAGGGTTTGACAGCGATTGAGGAAGCGATCGCCTATCAAAAATTAATTGACCTGCACAACTTGACGCAGGAGAGTTTGGCGCAGCGTCTGGGCAAAGGTCAATCGACCATCGCCAATAAGTTGCGATTGCTCCATTTGCCTCAGGAGATTCAGGACGCGCTGATGACCCGTCAAGTGACGGAACGGCATGCGCGGGCCTTGATCCCTTTAAAAGAGGCTGACCTGCAGATAAAAGTGCTTCAGGAAATCCTGGAACGCGAATGGAACGTGAAACAAACGGAAACGCGTGTCAAACAGATTTTGGACGCGTCCGAAAATCCGAAGCCTGAAAAAGAAGCAAAACCAAAATGGAAGGCGTTTTCCCGGGATGCGCGCATCGCCATCAATACGGTTCGCCAGTCAATCGATATGGTGCTGCAAACGGGCCTGCCGGTAGAAACAAACGAAGAAGACATGGAAGAATATTATCAATTTACCATTCGTATACCCAAGAAAAGGGAACAGTAGAGATGCGGCAAATCAGGCCGCCTTTCTTTTTGGTCGATGAATACGCTTGCCATGAGGCTTTGCTGATCCTGGCACATCCTGTGCGTCGCAACATTTCTTCTTTTAAATGAATCAAAAGAACTAACCATTTCTGAATATCTCTCCTATTTTTTTACAGGGTGATGCGGTAAAATAATAGACGCTACCGCTGGAAAGGGAGTAGACGCAGGGGGATTCACCCTGTAAAATTTCCGGCACGTTAAAAAACACGCGTGCCTGCGTGAGAAATCTGGTAACATGAGTAGTAGATTTGTTTAAACGAGGTGGAAAAGTTGGGTAAGATCATTGCAGTAGCAAATCAGAAGGGTGGCGTAGGGAAGACAACAACATCCGTGAATCTCAGCGCGTGTCTTGCTTCTCTTGGGAAGAAAGTGTTGCTGGTGGACATTGATCCGCAAGGGAACGCTACCAGTGGTATCGGCGTGAACAAAGCAGATGTCCGCTATTGCATTTATGATGTACTCATCAACGACATTAGTCCTGTGGATGCCACTTTGCCGACGGATATAGACGGGTTAATGACCATACCGGCTACGATCCAGCTGGCAGGTGCAGAAATTGAACTTGTCCCAACCATCTCAAGAGAAGTTCGACTAAAAAAAGCCCTTGAAGTTGTAAAGGATAAGTATGATTACATCATTATCGACTGTCCGCCGTCGCTCGGCATTTTAACCGTAAACTCACTGACCGCAGCAGATTCCGTCCTGATTCCCATTCAGTGCGAATATTACGCGCTGGAGGGATTGAGTCAGCTGCTCAATACCATCCGTCTGGTCCAAAAACATCTGAACTCCCAACTGACGATCGAGGGAGTAGTGCTGACCATGCTGGATGCAAGGACCAATCTCGGGATCCAGGTGATTGAGGAAGTGAAAAAGTACTTTCAGGACAAGGTGTACAAGACAATTATTCCTCGCAATGTGCGTTTGAGTGAGGCTCCTTCTCACGGGCAAGCGATTATCACGTATGACCCCCGGTCCAGAGGGGCTGAAGTGTATACGGACCTAGCGAAGGAAGTGGTAGGACTATGAGCAGAGGTTTAGGAAAAGGGTTGGGAGCCCTGATTACCTCAAACCTTTTGGATGAAGGGGAGCAAGTTTCCGAGATTTCCGTCAGTGAAATCAGACCCAATCCCTATCAGCCACGAAAAGAATTTGATGCCGCTGCCATTGAAGAACTGTCTCAGTCGATTAAAGAACACGGCATCATCCAGCCGCTGATTGTGCGCAAAAGCATAAAGGGATACGAACTGGTGGCAGGGGAACGCCGGCTCCGTGCTGCGAAGGTGGCCGGACTGAAAAAGGTGCCTGTCGTCGTAAAGGCATACACGGACCAGCAGCTAATGGAAATTGCCCTGATTGAAAATCTGCAGCGGGAGAATCTCAATCCCATAGAGGAAGCAGAAGCATATGAAAAGCTGATGGAGCATTATTCCTACACACAAGAAGAGCTGGCGCAAAAAATCGGAAAAAGCAGACCGCATGTCGCAAACATCTTGCGCTTGCTGCAACTGCCTGACAAGATCCGTAAGTTTGTATCCAACTCTGCACTTTCGATGGGCCACGCCCGTGCGCTTCTGCCGGTGGAGAAAGAAGATTTGCAGCTGCAGTTGGCAAACGATGTTGTAAAAAAAGGCCTGAGTGTCAGACAGTTGGAAGAATTGGTAAAGCAACTGAATGTTTCACGTGAAACAAACAAGAAAAAAGCCGTGAAAAAAGAACCGCTGCTTTCCCAGATGGAAGAGCGCTTGCGCATCCGCTTTGGTACATCCGTAAAAATCAAAAAAGGCAGCAAGCGCGGTAAAATCGAAATTGATTTTTACTCCAACGACGATTTACAGCGGATTTTGGATATATTGTATGTTGAGGAACGGTAAAATCCCAAGGAGGAAGCCATGCAGATCATATACCTTGATAATGCCGCATCGACCTGGCCGAAACCTCCCGGCGTAAAAGAGGCGATGGCCGAAGTGATCGACCAATTCGCTGCAAATCCCGGAAGAGGCGGTCATGCGTTGGCGATGAAGGCGAGCAAGACAGTGTTTCGTACACGCGTGCAGCTTTCACGGTTATTTGGGATACAAAACCCGAATGACCTCTTTTTTTATCTCAATGCTACACAGGCGTTAAATCAAGCAATAAAAGGCCTGTTAACCGAAGGGGATCACGTCGTCACTTCTTCGATTGAGCACAACTCGGTAAGGCGCCCGCTTGAGTATCTGCGAAGAACAAAAAAAGTTCAGATCACATATGTGGAGCCACGATCCGACCACCTGTTTCACGCTGAAGATTTTGCAAATGCGTTAAAGCCCAACACACGATTGATGGTAGTCAGTCATGCTTCCAATTTGACAGGAGTCATTTTGCCGATTGGGGAACTTGGGAAGATTGCCAAACAGCATGGTGTCGTATTCCTTGTCGATGCTTCGCAAACGGCCGGGGTGCTTCCTATTCAGGTGGATGAGATGAACATCGACATGCTTGCATTTCCAGGACATAAGGGTCTGTACGGTCCTCAGGGAACGGGTGGACTGTACGTAAAAAGCGACATTGACCTGGAGCCTTTGATTCACGGAGGGACGGGGAGCCAGTCGGAGGCAATCGAACAGCCAACGACCAGACCGGACCGTTATGAAAGCGGCACGGCGAATACCGTGGGACTGGCGGGATTGCTGGCTGGTGTCAACTTCATCCTGGAAAAAGGCGTAGAAAACATCCACGAACACGAGTGGGGCTTGTCCAGGAAGGCAATTTTGGGATTGCGCGAGATTCCGGGCGTGGAAGTGTACGGACCTGCTCTCCCCGTCGAGAGGGTCGGGGTCGTTTCCTTTAATATAGCCGGCGTAGATGCTTCGGAAGCTTCTTTCATACTTGACCAGCAGTATGGAATTGCAACCCGTGCCGGTTATCACTGCACCCCGTTGGGCCATAAAACGGCAGGGACGGAGCAAAGAGGGGCCGTACGCGCGAGTTTTGGGATTTTTAACACAGAGGAAGAGGTAGATACGCTTGTGAACGCGGTAAGAGAAATTGCACTGGCGTTTCAGTGAGAGAGACAACATAGGAGCGTGGAGAATGTGATTTTGCTGGGAACCCTCGTCAATGCAGCAGCCATAATTGTTGGCTCGCTGGTGGGCCGATTGCTGTCGGGCATTCCTGATACGATTCGGCAGACGGTCATGCAGGGAATCGGTTTGGCAGTTGTTTTGCTCGGACTGAAAATGAGCTTTGAAACCCAAAACATTTTGCTGCTGATTTTCAGCATTGTACTGGGTTCCATTGTTGGAGAGGTAATGGGTATTGAAAAAGGTCTGAACCAGGTCGGCCAATGGCTGGAAAACAAGCTGGGAGGAAGTAAACAAGGCAGTATTGCCACGGGATTTGTGACGGCGACATTGGTATACTGTATCGGTGCCATGGCGGTTCTGGGCGCGATGGACAGCGGCTTGCGCCAAAACCACGATATTTTATACACCAAGGCCATGCTGGACGGTTTTTCCGCCATTATTTTTACCTCTACTTTGGGTATCGGCGTGCTGTTTTCCGCAGTACCTGTCCTGTTCTACCAAGGAGTAATCGCGCTGCTCTCGACACAGATCTACGGGTTGGTCAGCAAAGAAATGCTGGACGCTATGCTTGTGGAATTGACGGCTGTCGGCGGACTGATGATTATCGCCATCGGAATCAACATTCTGGAACTGCGCAAAATCAATGTGGCGAATATGCTGCCGGCTTTGGTGATTGCGGCAGTAGGGGTGCCTTTGATCGATTGGTTGACAGCGCTTTTGGCAACAAAATAGCCGACGAAAATCATGACACGGGTTCTTTCCATCTGCGAAAGAGCTCGTTTTTCATTTTCACATAGTACGGTTCATGCGATAATACGGATAGAAAAAGGGATTGTGTACGAGGGAGAGGGCAAATATGCTGGGTTTTATCATAAATCCCGTATCCGGAAACGGCAGAGGCGCAGCAGTCTGGGCGAAACTGAAACAGCATCTGGAACGGCAAGGAACGCCATATCGAGCATTTGTGACAAAAAATGCAGGGGAAGCGCAAAAAATGGCTGTAGAGCTGCTGCAAAAAGAGGAAGTAACACGACTTGTAGCGGTTGGGGGAGATGGAACGGTAAACGAGGTAATGAACGGCATCTACGAAAGCGGAAAGGATTGTATGTTTGGATACATAGCAGCCGGCTCCGGAAATGATTTTGCCCGGGGACATTCACTGCCGACTGACCCGTTGCAGGCATTGGATCGAATTCTGTCAGAAAAACAGGGGGAAGTCATCGACCTTTTAAAAGTGAACGGTCGGGTGGCGGTCAACAGCGTAGGGGCCGGCTTTGACGGACAGGTCGCAAAAACAACCAATGAAGCTGGATATAAAAAATGGTTCAACAGGTTGAATCTTGGAATGGTTTCTTATGTGGTCTCGGTTTTGCGCGTATTGTATTCCTACAAACCGTGTGACGCGTTCATAACCGTTGACGGCAAAAGCGAAAGACTGCCGCGGGTGTGGCTTATTGCCGTATCGAATATTCCCAATTACGGAGGAGGCATGATGATTTGCCCGCAGGCTGTGGCGAATGATGGGGTTGCCGAAGTGTGTGTGGTCAGCGACGTTAGCCGATGGGGACTGCTTCGTGCTTTTCCCTTGATATTTTCCGGAGCTCACGTGCATCACCCGGCTGTTCGCTTTTACCGCGGAAAACACATCCTGATTCAAGCGGAAAGGCCGCTGGTGGTGCACTTAGACGGCGAAGTGGCGGCCGTTACACCGATAACAGTGGAAGTTCTGGAGCAGCAGCAGACGGTGCTGAAGTGATCGCGTAAGAAAACCCACCCGGCGAAGCGTTAGCTCATGCCGGGTGGGTTTTATTAGTATATAAGACTTCCATGCCGCGTTCACGGCATCACTGATGAATGAAAATATTGTCAATACTGCTACTACGGCTGGCGAAG
>NZ_JBIYSM020000070.1:0-11419 GCF_044759095.2 Brevibacillus soli | reverse complement strand
AGGGACTCGCTCGACTTGCATGTATTAGGCACGCCGCCAGCGTTCGTCCTGAGCCAGGATCAAACTCTCCAATAAAGGTAGAAAGAAATTGATCAAGGTTCAAAAACATGTTTGCTTGGCTATTTAAAACGCTTCGCTGTTCAGTTTTCAAAGAGCATTTTTGTTCCCGCACCAGAAGCGCGGAATTTTAATCTACCACACTTGGACCTATTAAATCAAGAGAAAGTTTTTGGTAATGATCTTAATCTGTCTCAAGTGTTCCGCCCCTCAAAGAGGACGAGTACCAATATAACATGATCCTATTAAAAAAATCAAATGTAATTATTGGTAAATGGTCGGGAAGACAGGATTCGAACCTGCGACCCCTTGGTCCCAAGCCAAGTACTCTACCAAGCTGAGCTACTTCCCGACAAAATCCACCCAACTTACACGATCGGTTGTGTTGGACGGAGCCCGTAACAAAGTTATATGGCGTGCCCTGAGAGATTCGAACTCCCGACCTTTTGATTCGTAGTCAAACGCTCTATCCAGCTGAGCTAAGGGCACAAAATATGGAGCGGACGACGGGTCTCGAACCCGCGACCTTCGCCTTGGCAAGGCGACGCTCTACCAATTGAGCTACGTCCGCATTTCTGGGGTTCCCGAAAAGTATTCGGAATTAGCTTCAGAGCATTGCGTCACTTTTTGGGGTAACATGGTGCGGTCGAGAGGACTTGAACCTCCACGGTGTTGCCACCACTAGAACCTGAATCTAGCGCGTCTGCCAATTCCGCCACGACCGCATATTTCATTCTGGGGGTGTAGTACTGGTGAGCCATGAAGGACTCGAACCTTCGACCCTCTGATTAAAAGTCAGATGCTCTACCAACTGAGCTAATGGCTCATACTTGCAAATGGTGGGGAGAGACGGATTCGAACCGCCGAACCCAGAGGGAGCAGATTTACAGTCTGCCGCGTTTAGCCACTTCGCTATCTCCCCAAAGGCAAGAATGGTGCCGGCGATAGGACTTGAACCCACAACCCCCTGATTACAAGTCAGGTGCTCTACCAATTGAGCTACACCGGCAGCATGGTGACCCGTAGGGGATTCGAACCCCTGAATGACAGCGTGAAAGGCTGCTGTGTTAAACCGCTTCACCAACGGGCCAAGTATGTAACGGTGAGTACCCTCACGGAATTACAATACTAGCAGGTATTCTTCTAAAAATCAATGGTATTATCAGGAATTTGCTGCGTGTTAGTATTTGTATAGTTTCTAAGATGATATGGGAAAGTGAGCTGTTCCAATTGGCCAATATTCTAAATCTAAACCATGTCCCTGAACAATTTGTTGAAGACTACCTGGGCGGCAAGGCAACGACCCTCTTTCTCGGCGCAGCGGCAGGCAGCGAAAAGTTTTACGTAAATGTCGACAAAATCAGCCCGGGTTCCAAAAGCGCCAAGTACCACGCCCACTCCAAGCAAGAAGAGTTTTTCCTGATCCTGAGCGGAAACGGTACGCTGCGAATGAACGGTCAGGAGTATCCGGTAAAAAAAGGCGACTTTGTTGCCAAGCCGGCCGGAAGAGACATTGCCCACCCGTTTATCAATACCGGGACAGAGGTGTTGGAGATCCTGGACGTGGGCACGAAAGAAGATGGGGATATCGCGTACTATCCGGATGAGGAAGTCATTCTCCTCAGAGATCAACGGAAAGCATTCAAGCTTGCTGATGCCATGCCTGATTGGGACTCGGAACCGAACAAGGAAGACAGCAGATAATCTTGCTCTCCCCTCGAGCAAGATCATGGAAGATTACCGTCTCTCCCCGTGCTACGCTGTCGATGAGGTGAACTTCCATGTACCGAACAGTCCTTGGCAACAAATCATTTGTATTCTTTTTCCTCGGGGGCAGCATCTCCCGTTTGGGGGACGTCCTTACCGGATTAGCCTTTCTTTTTCTCGCCCACGACATGACCGGGTCCGCCTGGCACACCACCGGCGTGGTGATCGCCGAGACTGCGCCGTACCTGTTGTTCGGCCTTGTCGGGGGCGTCGTTGCCGACTGGCTTCCCAGGCAAAAGCTCTTGATGATCATTGATCTCGTCCGTGCCCCGCTTGTCTTGTCTGTCTTTCTCCTGCACGAGGCGGGACAGCTCTCCTACGTCTATCTGCTGATCATCGGCTTTCTGATTCAAAGTCTGGGCTGCTTTTTCAATCCGGCGCATCGCGCTGTGCTCCCGCTCATCACCACTTCTGACGAGCGTCCTGCCGCCAACAGCCTGATGGATTCCGCCTCCCGCGGCGTGCAGGTGCTCAGTCCCATGCTTACGGTGACCCTCCTGGGTACCGCCGGCGTTGCCGCGTTCTTCGCCTTTGATGCCATCACCTATCTGATGAGCGCTGCCTGCCTCGCTCTGCTGCGCGTAAACGAAAAAGCCGCCGCATCGGCTCAACCGCGCCGACTGGGCGACATCTATTCGTCCATTCGCGAATTTGTAAACTGGACAAAAGGGGAAGCCACGCTGCGCAAACTGTTCCTCGTCAGCTTCTTCACTGTCTTCTTCAACACCTGGGTGTGGGAAGTGGGGCTGCTGTTGACTGTCAAGCAGCTTACCGTCAATGGAGAAGAGTGGTACAGTACCCTGCAGGGAGCATTTGGCGGCATCGTGATCCTGACCAATCTGGCAATCCCTCTCGTCTGGAAACAGCTCAGTCTGCGCACCTATTTGCTTGGAGCGTTCATCTGGGGGCTTGGCGTCCTCTCGCTGGGCGGCGCGTCACACCTTGCCTTCCCCTTCCTTTCCATTGCGATTGCCGGTATCGGCATGCCGCTCGCCGGGCTGTCCCGCGTCTATCTCCTGCAGCAGCTCGTTCCCGGGGAGAAAATGGGGCGCGGCTTCAGCTTCAACGCCATGCTGCTCTACCTTTCGAACGTGCTCTCGCTGGGCGTTTTCGGGTTGATCTCGGCGTATCTCCCGCTAAACGCGCTATTCCTGCTTTGCGGCGGGATGATGGCGGCGACCGCTTGCTACTCCCTGTACCGCTTGCGAAAAGCACCGGGCGAGACCCCATACACCCGCTTAAACAGCTGATTGTACACGGAGGTGGAGGAAAAGCCGCAGGCCAGCGCTACGTCCAGGATGCTTTGATCGGTGTGCTTCAAAAGCGCCTGACTGCGAACCAGCCGATACAGCTGCAGCCAGGAGTACGGTGAGATTCCCGCAGTCTCCTTGAACAGATGGGCAAACTGGAACTTGTTTACCCCGGCCGCCTCACCCATCTCCGCCAGCGTCCACGGACGGGCATAGTCCTGTTTCATCGCTTCGACGGCCCGGTAAAGGACCGTCTTGTGCAAATGCACCACCGACAGTTCGTCAGAGTGGCTGCCCGCACCGACTTTCAGCAGCAGCAGCGCCAGTTGGGCCAATGCGTGGTCGAAAAAGAAGCGGCCCTCCTCTCCGGCTGCCATGCGCAGGGTCTCCATCGTAAACCCGGCCCACTGTGTCAGCTGCGGGTGCTTCTGAAGCTGCAGCGCAAACTGGACATCGCTTCCCGACGAAAGACCAACCGACTCCGCCACCTCTCGCAATAAGGCGGGGGACAGCTCAATCAGCAGCTTCTCCCGATCAAAACCCAGCTGCTGGTGCCGCTCGTGCGGATTGAGGATGAGAAACTGCCCCGGCTGAATGGAGAGCCTCTGCCTGCTCGTACGGCAGCGCAGCTCTCCGGCGGTAGCAACCAACAGCTTGTATTGGGGATCATCCCGCCAGCTGCCCGCTTCATGGCTGTCACGACGCAGGAGCAGCAAGCCGTTTGGCCGTCTCAGCAGTGTTTCCATCCCGCCCCCCCTTCCTGATAGAGATGAAGCCGCAGCGTTCATCAGGAGTGCTGCGGCTTTTTCTGCGATCCGTTATTGATTGCGTTCGTAAATGAGGCGAAGCCCCTTCAGAGTCAGATTGTGGTCGACGACGTGTATACAGTCGGTCTCATTGGCGATCAGCGGCGCCAGACCGCCGGTAGCCACGACCTTCGGCTTTGTCTTGTACTCAGCGATCATCCGTTTGACGATGCCTTCCACCTGCCCGACAAATCCGTAGTAGATGCCGGACTGCATCGCCGCAATCGTGTTGCGCCCCACGACACTGGGCGGCTTGGCAATCTCGATGCGCGGCAGCTTGGCAGCGCGGCTAACGAGCGCCTCTGTGGAAATGCCGATACCCGGAGCGATTGCCCCGCCCCAGTATTGACCCTGTTCGTCGATATAACAAAATGTCGTCGCCGTGCCGAAGTCGACCACCACCAGCGGAGTGCCGTACTCGTGAATAGCGGCGACAGCATTGACAATCCGGTCGGCCCCTACCTCACGCGGGTATTCGTACTTGATGTTCAGCCCCGTCTTGACGCCTGGCCCGACCACCACCGGCTTTTTCTGGAAGTACTTGCTGCACAACCGCTCGACAACAACATTCAACGGAGGGACGACAGACGAGACGATCACGCCTTTCACATGCTCAAGCGTCAGCCCTACGCTCATGAACAGGCTGCGCACCAGCATCCCGTACTCGTCTTCCGTCTTGTTCCGGTCCGTAGCGATGCGCCAGTGGAACTTCAGCTCCTCCCCTTCGTAAAGGCCGAGCACGATATTGGTGTTGCCGATGTCGATGACCAGTAGCATATCGTATCTCCCTTAACGTTTCCGTTGATTTAAGTCCAGGCTGATGTCCAGCGCCTTGACCGAATGGGTGAGCGCACCCACGGAGATGACGTCCACTCCCGTCTCCGCGATCGAGCGGATCGTATCCAGCGTTACCCCGCCGGACGCCTCCACCACCGCACGGCCGGCGATCAGGTCAACCGCTTCTTTCATCTGTTCATTCGTCATGTTGTCCAGCATGATGATGTCGGCACCCGCCTCAAGCGCTTCCCGCACCTGCTCCAGCGATTCCGTCTCCACCTCAATTTTCATCGTGTGAGGGATGGCAGCCCGGGCAGCGGCAACTGCCTGTTTGAGACCCCCTGCCCCCTTGATGTGGTTGTCTTTGATCAATACCGCGTCATACAGCGCGTAACGGTGGTTGTGACCGCCGCCGACACGTACCGCATACTTTTCTACGAGGCGCAATCCAGGCGTCGTTTTCCGGGTATCGACGACGCGTGCTTTTGTTCCTTCAAGCGCTTGCACGTACTGGTTGGTGCGGGTGGCGATGCCGGAGAGGCGCTGCAGCAGGTTAAGCGCCAAACGCTCGCCGCTGAGGATGGAGCGGACAGACCCCTCCACTTCCGCGATCTGCTGCCCTTTTTCCACACGATCTCCCTCTGCCGCTTTGGCCGTAAAGACGAGCGTCGGATCGACGATCTCAAACACCTGCTGCGCAATCGGCAGCCCTGCGATCATCCCCGCTTCCTTGGCATACAGGATCCCGGTTCCCTGTTCGTCCTCGGGAATCGTGCTCATCGTCGTGATGTCGCCGAAGCCGATGTCCTCCTGCAGCCATTCTTCGATTTTGCGTTGCAGTTCGCGTTTATTCCACATTGCTCAGGTCACTCTCCTCGCGCACACCCTCGTGAATCGACTGGATGATATGCTTGCGCCAAATCAAATCGTCCTTGTTGGGAAAATCAATGCGATAGTGGCCGCCCCGGCTTTCTTCGCGCAAAAGCGCGGCACGGGTGGTCAGCATGGCGCCGGTCAACAGGTTGAGAAATTCAAAGGCCTCCCGGTCACGGTGCTGATAGTAATAATAACGGCCCATACGCTCTATCTCTTCCAACGCTTTGAGCAGTCCTTTTTCCTGCCGCTTCAGTGCTACGTGGCGGAGCATCAGCTTTTGCAGCTTCACCCGCTGCTCCATCGTGTTGACCGTGCGGTTCGAGCGTTTCTCCTCGCGCGCGTCAAACATACGGGTACCCCCATGCGGCGTCAGCTGTTTAATCCGCTCGGCAATGCGGTGACCAAAGACGACTGCCTCCGAGAGCGAATTGCTGGCCAGACGGTTCGCTCCGTGTACCCCCGTGCAGGACACTTCTCCGCAGGCAAAGAGACGTCTGGTCGAGGTCTCTCCGTTCAGGTCGGTCTGTACGCCGCCCATGATATAGTGGCAGGCCGGCGCAACGGGAATCCAGTCCGTCACCATGTCCAGTCCGTATTTCAAACAAAACTTGTAAATGGTCGGGAACCGATGCTTGATCAGCTCTTCCGACTCGTGAGTGATATCCAGATAGACGAACGACGAATTGGTCTTTTCCATCTCGGTGACGATCGCCCGGGCCACGATGTCGCGGGGGGCCAGCTCTTTTTGCGGGTGGTATTTCTCCATAAAGCGCTCTCCGCTGGTGTTGCGCAGGATGGCCCCCTCGCCGCGGACCGCTTCCGATATGAGAAAACGCGGCGCCCCCGGATAGTACAGCGCCGTCGGATGAAACTGGATAAACTCCACATCCTTGATGCGCGCCCCTGCCCGGTACGCCATCGCAATACCGTCTGCCGTGGCAATGTCCGGGTTGGTTGTGTAGCGGTACAGCTGCCCGGCTCCGCCGGTTGCCAGCACGGTTGCGTTGGACTCGATGTAAAAGATCTCGCCGTCCGGCTTCATCACAATGACTCCAACGCACTCGTCGTCCTGTGTCACCACGTCGATGGCGAAGTGATTTTCCATCACGGTGATATTCGGTTGTTCCAACGTCCGCTTGGACAGCGCCCGAACGATCTCCGCTCCGGTCGCATCCCCGTGGGCGTGCAAAATGCGCCGCTTGCTGTGCGCTCCTTCCTTGGTCAGTTCGTAGCGGCCTTGAGCGTCCTTGTCAAACTCCGTTCCGTAGGCAATCAGCTCTTTTAACCGCTCAGGCCCCTCATGCACCAGTACCTCCACCGCTTCATACGAGCAGAGGCCCGCGCCGGCAATCAACGTGTCCTGCCGGTGCAGCGCAGGCGAGTCCGACTTGGTTGTCACCGCGGCAATTCCGCCCTGTGCCCAACGCGTGTTGCTGTCATCCAGTCCTTTTTTGCTGATCAACACCACATTCGCGTATTCACTGATCTGCAGGGCCGTATACAACCCGGCAATGCCCGCCCCGATGACGACCACGTCCGTCTTCATGTGAGGCAGCGATTGCAAATCAAAATCGATCATATAACGGGGGATCATACCGTGCGTCCCTTCTCTCTTCCGCATTTCGCTTCCATATCCCATTCATTATAGCAAATCCCCGTTCCAGGAAAAAAGCCTCCGCATCGTATGCGAAGGCTTTGGTTATTGGTTCTGACATTCCTTGCAGGTACCGTATACCTCAAATTTGTGGCCTGTCACCTGGAATTCCTCAGGGATCGCGGCCATGATGTTCATCGGGCAGCCGGACAATGCCGACGTTTTTCCGCATTCGATGCAAATGACATGGTGATGGTGGTGACCTTCAGCGGAGCAGGCCAGCCGGTACTTTCCTTCCCCGTCCAGCTCCGTCTCTTCCAAGATGCCAAGATCAACAAAGGTGGAGATGTTGCGATAAACCGTATCGAAGCTAAGGTTGGGGTAGTTCTCCTTGATCCGCTCCATGATGTCTTTCGCAGACAGATAACGCTTCTCCGCCGCACAGATTCGGATGATTTCTTCACGCTTTCCCGTGTATTTATATCCGTGCGCTTTCAGGATTTGCAACGCTTCTTCTACTGTCATCGTGTTTCTCTCCTTCCCTTGTTATCGCCAGGCTGATTTTACCCGTTTGGCGCCCAGCACGACCAGCAGGATGATGACAGCCATCAGTACAATGGTACCGCCGGACGCCCAGTCAAACAGATAAGCAAAGTATAATCCGCCTAACACGGACGTTTCTGCAAATAGAATCGCGTAGAGAATGGTCTGTCGAAAGCTCCCGGCGATTTGCAGGCTGGCTGCAACCGGAATGGTAATGAGCGCCGAGATCAACAGAACGCCGACGATCCGCATGGAGGCGGCAATCGTAAGGGCTACGAGAATCATAAACCACAGGTTGATGGAGCGTCGCGCCACGCCGGACACGCGGGCAAACTCTTCATCAAACGATACGGCAAACAGCTCCTTGTAGATCAGGAAGACCGTACCGGCGACCACGACTGCCACGCCGATCAAGGCGTACAAATCTTCCTTCGTCACGGTTACGATTTTACCGAACAGGTACGAGTACAAATCAGTGGTGAAGCCGTCAGCGATGCTGATCAGCACCGTAAACAGCCCGAGCCCGGTGGAGAGGATAATCGGGATGGCCAAATCCTGGTACGCCTTGTACACCTTGCGCAAACGTTCAATGAACAGGGAGCCGATCACCGAAAAGAGCATCCCGAAAAACAACGGGTTCACCGCCTGCAAGATGGCGATTTTTTTGGATAACAGCATGCCGGCCGCCACGCCTGAAAGCGTCACATGAGACAAACCGTCCGCCATCATCGACAGGCGACGAACGATCAAGAACGTCCCGAGAATGGGACAAATAAGACCAATCAATATCCCGGAAAACAGGGTGTATCGTAAAAACTCATACTGCCACCAATCAGCAAGCATGCCAAACTCCTTCTTTCTTTCGTGAAACGTTAATGGTGATGTGCCAACAGCTTCACTGTATCACCGTACATTTTCCGCAAAATGGTTTCCTGATTGTGGGCAAACTCGTGGGCTGTGCCGTGGAAATGCAGATTTTTCTGCAGGCAGGCCACTTTGTTGACCCATTGCGTCATTACCCCGACGTCATGACTGACAATCATCATCGTCATGCCGTTCTCTTCTTTGAGCGAACGCAACAGTTCATAAAACTGCTCAATCGACTCCTGGTCGACACCGACGGTCGGTTCGTCGAGAATCAGCAGCTGCGGGTCAGCCACCAGCGCCCGGGCGATAAATACGCGTTGCAGCTGACCGCCGGACAAGCTGCCGATCCGTTGGTCCAGCTTTTCCGCCAAGCCTACCCGCTCAACCACATCCCGCACTTTCTGGTGGTGGACGCCTTGAAGACGGCGAAACATGCCAACCTTTCCGACCAGGCCGGATTGGACCACTTCCCTTACCGTGGCCGGAAATCCTCCTGCACCGTGTGCCACCTGCTGGGCAACATAGCCCACTTTGGACCAGTCACGGAACTTCTGCAGCGGTTGTCCAAACAGCTCCACTGTGCCTTGAGTGGCCGGGAGCAGCCCCAGGATCAGCTTCATCAGCGTTGACTTGCCGGAACCATTGGGCCCGACAATCCCTACAAAATCGCCCCGGTGCAAGGTAAAGTTGATGTCGTCGAGCACCACTTTGTCTTCATATTGAAACGTTACGGATGAGAGCTTTACCACAGCTTCGTCCGAAAATGCATGTTCCATGTATGATCATCTTCCTTGTGTTTGATAAGACAAACCGTAAATCGGATGCGTTCTGATTTTGACTACACCCATCCTACTATGATTCCGTCGAATGCACAAGTCAAAGTGCGCAGCGAGAAGCAAAACAGCCGCCCCCGCGGGAGCGACCGTGATCAATGGTTATTGCAGAGCTTTTCGAAGTGTCTCCAGATTGGCCCTCATCACGGACAGGTAGTCCATGCCCGACTTGGCTTCCTCTTCGGTCAAGCCTTCGAGCGGATTGAGTGTGGCTGTTTGGACCCCTGCTTCGCGGGCAATCACTTCGGCCACTTTCGGAGAGACGAGCGTTTCAAACAAAACGTACTTGATGTTGTGCTCTTTTACGTGCTCGACCAGCTCTTTCATCTCCGCAGGAGAAGGCTCGTCAGCCGGTGAAATGCCGGAAATTGCGATTTGTTCCAGCCCGTATCGGTGAGCCAGGTAGCCAAAAGCACTGTGGGAGACCATAAACTCCTTGGTGGACGCTTTTGCCACCATTTCCTTGAACTCCCTGTCCAGCTGATCCAGATCAGAGGCCAGCTGCTGGTAGTTCTTTTCGTAGTCGGCGCTGTGAGCCTGGTCTTTTTGCACCAGCGCGTCTTTTACCTTTTCCGCCTGCGCCTTCAAGAGTGTGGGATCAAGCCATACGTGCGGGTCAAACTCACCGTGCTCATGTTCATCCGCGTGCTCCTCGTGCCCGTCCTCTTCCGCTTTCAGCAACTCCAAACCTTCGGTAGTGTTGACGATGACGGTCTTGGACTTGTCCATGCCTTCCACTGCTTTGTCCACCCACACTTCAAAGCCGCTGCCGTTATAGACGAACAGATTGGCTTGTGACAATGCAACGATGTCTTTTGCCGTTGGCTCGAAGTCATGCGGCTCTACTCCGGCCGGAACAATATTGGTTACGTCAACGTGCTCTCCGCCAATTCGCTCCGTCACATATTCCAGTGGATAAATCGATGTATATACTTTCAGCTTCTGCGACGCGCCGCCTTCACTCGGCTGGACATTTGGCTGGGGTGCTGCGTTGTTCGCACCGCAACCGGCGATCGCTGCAGCAGTGATTACACTTAGCATTGCCAGCCATCCTTTTTTCGCATTCATCACTTCGTGGTTCCTCCCTCTCCAATACATAATCATTCCGATTTGTATGTCTGACCGTCCCTAATTATACGGATATGAGTGCAAAAAGTAAATAAGATTTATTCCGATTTACAACATTTTCTTCACAAATGATTTCGTTCCTTTGTGATATCATAACCGAAAGGAGGTCTGTCCCATGAAACCGAGAAAACTCATCTACGTTAGTTTGCTTGCAGCATCCCTGTTGACAGGCTGCGCATCCTCCCAGGATCACGCACAGCCCGGACAGCACGATCATACATCGCACCAAACCCATGCTCCCAACGGCGACCTGCAGGAATTGACTGCATCCGTCGAGAAGCTGCCCAGCTTTTTAACCAACCTTGACCCGCGCATTGCGGAAGCGTACAAAATTGCCGCCGCCAACCGGGATCTGCTCAAGTCCATTCCCTGCTACTGCGGTTGCGGTGAAAGCGCCGGCCACCAGCACAACGGCAACTGCTTCATTAAAGAAGAAAAAGCGGACGGCTCGATCGTCTGGGACGATCACGGCACCCGCTGCGGTGTCTGTATGGAAATCGCCGTCGTTTCCGCCAAGCTGAAGCAGGACGGCAAATCGGTCAAGGAAATCCGGCAGTTTATCGACAAGGCCTATGCGGAAGGGTACGCAAAACCGACACCGACTCCGATGCCGTCGTGACGCTGGCTTTGGGGCCCGGCTCGGCACCACGTAAGCTTGGTCGAGCGGGTAAGAAAACCCACCCGGCATTAGCTAGTTTCCCCTGAAAAATTCCTGGGGTAAGTCAAAAACAAAAGGAATTCAGCTCTCTAAATGGAAGTAGTGTTGTCGAGGCAATACATCCAAAAAGAGGGACTGAATTCCTTTCTTCTTAAAGAAATTCAACAGTGCTCCTCGAAAATCCTTTTTGAGGTGAGCGATTATGTTAAAACTTCGTAACGAGCAAATCACATTGTGGGATACCCTTCTCCCTGAACCAATCC
>NZ_JBIYSM020000069.1:0-11797 GCF_044759095.2 Brevibacillus soli | reverse complement strand
CAGGTACTTCTTTTTTCCGTAGTCGCTGGGGATTTTCCTTTGTTTAAGGACATTATTTCATACACCAGAATTTATAAATATGGACATCCCATACAGCCGCTAGAAAAGTGTTCGGGGCCCCGCCCGGCGAAGAAAGGGACCCCACTCGGCACAGCGATAGCTAACGCCGAGTGGGTCGAGGATAGCTAATACCGGGTGGGTTTTCTTATATCATTTCCTCAGCTTTAGATTAATTTTAGTCCGGTTACCACGATAATGACGGAAATGGCATAACGCAGAAAGACGGTCGGTATTTTCGTCGACAGGACGCTCCCGACGATTACGCCTGGAATGGAGCCGAGCAGGAGCTGAAAAACAATAGAGAAATCCACCGTTCCAAAACTCATGTGCGCGAGTCCTGCTGCGGTTGTCAGCAAAAACGCGTGGGCGATATCTGTTCCCACTACGTACTTGCCGTTCAGTTGAAGGTAATGCATCAGCGCGAGGGCAAACAGTGAACCGCTTCCGATTGATGTCAGACCCACAATAAAGCCCAGCGCGGCTCCGATCATCACAATGCCTTTGCGTTTTTTCTTCAACTCGGCGTCATTCCATTGAACGGGTGCAGGGTTTCTTTTGCGAATGACGTTTTTTAGCAAAAGAGAAATGGGAATCAGGATCAGAGCAAATCCAAGGAGCTTTTTCACGATGATATCCGCGCTGCCGAAGTAAATTTCGAACCATTGAATCAGGTTCACCGCAAGTATCGCACTTGGGATGCTGCCGACCGCGAAATAACCGGCAATCCGGGCGTGTACCGTCTTTTGACGCCAATGCTGCAGCGTTCCAAAGATTTTGGTGATCGAATTGTACACCAGATCGGTGCCGACAGCGATGGTTGGCTGGATCCCCAACATGATCAAGATGGGAGTCAATAGGGCAGCTCCTCCAACTCCCGTCAGGCCAACCAGAAATCCGACACACAAACCGACAATTGTTAAGACCAGATCCATTACCAAACCATCCTTTGTCGTGCAACTGGAATAAACGTCTATACACAAGATAAGCAGAGAAACGGATAGAGTGCGCCTAAATTTGGATCAGCAGGGAATGATACTATCGTATACGTCGTCTGGCAAGGAGGTGCTTTCATGGAGGGGAAGGAACAAGTTAACGTGGAAATGCAGCAAGTAGGGGCGTATCCGACCAAGCAAAAAATGGGACAAACCGATGTTCCGCTGCTGCAGGACGATGGAGAAAAAGAGTCAGTTGAAGCATCGCACGAACGTGCGCAGTAGATGTGCGAGTCACCCCTTCACGACAGTGAGGGGGTGTTTTAAACTTTCCGGAAAGAACCAGCTTCTTCGAGAGGGCTTCAATCGAAGCTTTTTTAATGCACAAAAAAACAGGCAGATGCCTAACACGGCGGATGCCCATGGTACATAGAGTACAGTGGCTAAAAAATCATCTGGAAGAGGAGGTATCTTCGTCTTGCATTCCCAAATCAGGTTCTATCAACCGTTTGTAAGTCCGTTTGATCCGTGTCCGCCCCAGCGAGTCAAATGGTATGACGTGCCGCCCCATCTGTTTCTAGGGTTCCAACCCCCCAACCTTCCCCAGCTTTCCCCCATGGAAGCTCTGAGGTTTGGCGTTCTTTGGCCCATTTTGTTCAGTCCGTATGAGGGGCGAGAAGGCAAAAAGAAAAGGGGTGAATGCTATGAATGAGCGTATGCCTGTTGACCAACGCTTCTATCAAATGCTGGAGGAGCTGCAAGCCATTGACTTTGTCCTTTGCGAACTGAATTTGTATCTGGATACGCACCCACAGGATATGGACGCGGTGAATCAGTACAATCAGGGCGTTCAGCAGCGTTGGGCGATTGCGCAGCAGTTCGAGGCCATGTACGGACCGCTGATGAACCTGGGACACAGTTACTCCGGATTTCCATGGCAGTGGGTTGATGAGCCGTGGCCCTGGCAGGTATAGAGAGACAATAATATGAGAGAGGAGACATCGCGGTGTGGATCTATGAGAAAAAACTGCAGTACCCGGTGCGTGTCAGCAAGTGTGACCCGAAAATGGCCAAATTTTTATTGGAGCAATACGGGGGGGCTGACGGGGAGTTGGCGGCCGCTCTCCGCTACTTGAACCAGCGCTACTCGATACCGAACAAGGTGATCGGGCTGTTGACGGACATTGGAACGGAAGAGTTTGCTCATCTGGAAATGATTGCAACGATGGTGTACAAACTGACCAAGGACGCGACGCCTGAACAAATGGAGGCTGCCGGATTGGGGGATCATTACGCCAGCCATGACAATGCCCTGTACTATCAAAATGCATCCGGAGTTCCGTGGACGGCAGCCTATATTCAGGCAAAGGGTGATCCGATTGCCGATCTTTACGAAGACATCGCTGCCGAGGAAAAAGCCCGTGCGACGTACCAGTGGTTGATTGACTTGACCGACGATCCGGATTTGATGGACGGTTTAAAATTCCTGCGCGAACGGGAAATTGTTCACTCTCAGAGATTTCGCGAGGCAGTTGAATTGCTAAAAGAAGAACGGGATCGAAAGAAATTTTTTTAAAGAGATTGAGCCCCCGCCCCGTGGATCGTCTCGGGGCGGACAGATTTGCCCTCTGCGGGCTTATAACGGCTTGCCGATGGCATTTTCGAAATTGACAACACCAATGTTGTAGGTGTAAATCGCGGTTTGATATTTGTTTTCGCGGTCAGACAGCTCTTCCTCCGCCTGGATTACTTCCAAGGTAGTGCCCAGCCCGTTCTCAAACCGCAGGTTGGTCAGCCGGTAGTTTTCTCTGGCCGCTTCCAGCGCTTTTCGGTTGGCATCAACTGCTTCTTCGGCAGCGCGAAGATTGTAATAGGCCTGTGCAACTTCTACGGAAACCGCTTTTTTGGCGTCTTCCAGCGCAATTTTTGCTTTTTCCACATCGTTTTTGCTGATGCTTCCCTGATAGGTGGAAAGAGCAGAGTACTTGCTGATTAACTCCAGGTTCAATTCTGCTACTTTGAGTTCTTCCTGCTTCTGCAAAACCTCTGCCCGCTGTTGAACGGCGAGCGAAATGGCTTTGTCCAAATCGATCGAGAGTCCGGATGTGGTCAGATCCTCCTGGGACAGCGACCACTGCTTATTGATATCTATCCCCATCATGTCGTTTAATTTCATTCGCGCGATGTTCAGGTTGTTCCGGGATGCGGCCAGGGCTGCCTTGGCTCCGGAAAGAGCTGCTTGGGCCTGCAGAACATCCGTTTTTGCCCTGGTTCCCACCCGGAAGGACGCTTCCGCAACCTTTACCTGCGCTTCCGACCGCTTCAGAGATTGCTCTTTTAACCGAACGTCTGCTTCTGCATTGAGCACGTCGTAATACGCTTTTTGTGTCGCCAGGACCGTCTTGCTCTCTGCGGCCTTCAGATACAGTTCATTCACTTTTTTGGCCATCTGCGCCTTTGCATTGTTGACGTACTTCTGCTGGGCCATCTCTAACGATTCAATCATCTCGGCAGGAATTTCCTTCACTTTGGCATTCACCATGCGTGCGTTGATGTCGGCGGTTTTGGCATCAAGGCGAACGGCGCGTAAATCGTTGTTGCTCTCCAAAGCCAGCTGAACGGCCTGCTTGATCGTCAAGGGTTCACCCGCTTCCGGCTTTTTCTCCGGCGTATTCGGGTTCTGTACAGATGTGTCCTCGGTACGTGCCGTTTTCACGGTGACCAAGCGTTCTGGCGCGTTCCACTGAACGTCTGCTCCGAATGCTTCGCTGACGAACCGAAGCGGCACAAAGGTTCTTCCCTTGATCACAACCGGTTTTGCATCCAAAGTCAGTTTTGTTCCGTTTACCATCGCTGTTTTTTGACCGACCGTCAGCTCGATGGTCTTGCCTTGATGCGTAATGGTTACCTTTTGCTCGGCTGCATTCCACTCGACGTGTGCTCCCAGTGCTTCACTGACGAAGCGGACGGGAACCATCGTCCTGCCGGAATCAATGTAGGGTGCAGCGTCGGGGAACGATAATTCCTTGCCGTTTGCGATGATCCGGATATCGGATCGCACGGCAGCTGCGGTGACTGTTCCCACCGTGTTTGGTTGACTGTCAGATACAGCCAGAACCGGTTGGGTGGAAGCGTTCATCGCAACTGCCAGCATGAGAATCGCGAGTGCTTTTTTTGAACCGGGTACGTTCATGTTTCCTCCACCTTTCATGGATAGAAGCTGTATGTGGGCAGATCGCCTCACCTTAGGTATACAACAGATTTGGCTGAATATCTGCTGGGAATGTTTGGGGATGAGCAGAACACGGAAAAACCCTTGCCATACGCAAGGGTTTTTATGGTACAGGTTGTTATTGGGCTGTAACGGGAAACTCTTTGTGGTCATGAATCGTCCCTTTTTCCACGTGAACCTTGAATGTATAGCCGCCAGGCGCGGGCAATGTCACCTGGGCACGATACTCACCGGCCGAGGCTTCCTTCGCATCGACGAACTGATGCTTTTCTTCGCCGTTTTTCCAGTACTCAAACTGGACGGCAGCCTTGTCGAGCAGCTGCCCCTCTTTTGCCAGATGGACAGACCAGCGAATGGAAACGTTGGCGGGAACGGGACTGTCGGGCTGGAAGTGGTAGTCCACTCCGTCTCCGTGGTGGTGATCGGTGCCATGTGCATGTCCGGCTGTAGGCTGTGGCTGCGGCTGCCCACCCGTGACCGTGAACGTCTGTTTTTTCATGCTGTGGAAGTCCCGAGCGGTCACATGATACATCACGTAGTATGTGCCAGGCTCGGCAAATGCTTTTTGGACGGAATAAACCCCCTGTCCCTGTGGTTGGGCAGGGAGCATTTCGTGAGGCTCCTGCCCTTCCTTCCATAGTTCAAATTTTACTTCTTTGGCATCATCTACGAGCGCTCCATTTTGCGTGACAGTGACGGAAAACGTCGCGTTTTCATGAAGGGTCGGTGCCTCTGGCTGAATGCTTAGGGCTACTTCAATCGGCCCCGCCGGCTCAAACGACTGTTCCTCCGTTCCGCAGCCGGCGAGCAGGAGCAGCCCGGCAATCACGATCATTACCAGTTTCTTCACGGTTGATTTCCTTTCTTCAGCAAACTTGTGATATCCATCGACAATTGATCGGTATTGAAGTCTTCTCCCATTCCGTAGGTTTTGATTACCCTATTTTTTTGGTCAACCAGATAGGTGACAGTCGAGTGGGTGTACAGGTTGCTCTCAATCCCCTTTACGGTAAAGCCGAGGGATGTGATGAGCGACTTTGTTTGTTCTTCTCCTCCCCGCAGGAAGTGCCAGCCGTTCAGGTCCAATTGGAGCTGGTTGACGTATTTCTGCAAGGCCTCCCGCGTGTCGTTCTTTGGATCAAAGGTGATCGTCAGGAATTGAACGTCTTTTCCAAACGAACCATCCTGCTTCAGGCGTTCTTGCAGTTCTTTCATGCGAACCGTCGTCAGCGGGCAAACGTCCGGACAGCGCGTGTACATCAACTCGACCAACCGGATGGTCCCCGCCGTCTCTCCAAGCGTGATCGTCTGCCCGGACAGTGTTTCGAAAGGCAGATCTGGCAGCGTTTTTGCCGTTTCACGCTGGCTGATGGTTGTCCACACCCAAGAGAAAACCATCCCGGCCAAACCGATCAAGACGAGTGCCAAAAGCAGCTTTCTCACCGTATAAGCCGACTTACTCTGGCTGAAGTTGGTCAAGCTCATCCACCTCTTTTTCTCTCTGGAACCACGCTTTCATGATGTAGGCCAGGACAGAGCCGTACGTAAACTCCTGCATCAGCTTCATGACGATCCCACCGAGCCTTTGGTCATCCAACAGGGGAAGAAGCTGTGTGAACATGGACTTGTCCATCGGAGCCGCGAAGAACGGTGTACAGAGCAGCTCCGGCCCATTGATGTAGGTTTCGTACAACGGTGCCGACGCGAAAATGATCAGCGCACAGGCCGGTGTAATGAGGACACCGTTGGCAAACATGTATCCCAGTTTGCGCAGTTCCGTAAGCCGGTTAAACTCCTTCAGCGGGGATATCACCGGGAGCCACATGAGAAACGCAGTGACAATCAACAGAAGATTGACCAGGTTGTGGAGTGCTCCGTTCCCCATTACGGCGTCAAGGATGTGCGGCACGTGGTAGAAGGAGAACAAGGCATTAAACAGTACCATGGCGAGCAGCGGCTTACTAAAAAACATGACCAAACGCTTTACCGGTTTATATGCGAGCAGAGAAGCCTGAAGCCAAGCCGGAGTGCCGATGAGAATGAACAGCGGCATCACGAGATAGAGCAAGGCCTGCTGAAACATATGAAAGCTGAACAACAAATGGCCGGCAGCGTTAAGCGGACCGCCCATGCCCAGGTAAAACAGCAGAAGGCCTATGCTAAACATCCCTTTGCGCCATGCTGCGACCGGCTGAGAGTCGGCAAACGTGTGGCGTAACGGGCCTACCAGCAGGAAATAGGTGATTCCTATCAAAACAGTCAGAGCAAACAGCTCCGGCGTCCATACGGCGCGAAAACCAAACGTGTCTGTCAACAAGGAAAGTGACATTGCCATCCCTCCCATTCAGGGTTGTCATCCCCATTATAACCAGGAATGCTTTCAATCCTTATGACTCGATCGGGCTATTTCCATTGGATTTCCCGGGATGTTCACACAATTGTCCCACTTGACGGACATGAAAAATCCCCCTGCTTCAGGCAGTGGGGGATATGCCATCCTATTTATTTTCCTGGAACCAGCTCTTCAACTCTTCCGCGTTGTGCTCGCCTTCGATACGGGAGACCTCTTTGCCCGCCTTGAAATGGATCAGGGTAGGAGTTCCTTCAATCTTGTACTGGTCCCAACTGTCGCCGAACTCCAGCACATTGTGTTTTTTCACATCAATCTGCAGCTCTTTGGCTACCGGGACCAAAACCGGCGTCGTACGTTGACAGTGTTCGCACAGAGGGCTGTAGAAATACACGTACAAATCCTGCTCCTGGGCAATTTGTTCCTTCAATTGGTCTGGCAAAATCTGATTGTCGTAGAGCGGATCCTTCAGCTGCTCGAGGGTAGCCGGATGGAGGTTCGTTTTGCCGTAAGGATTGCCTGCTGCCGCCTCTTTGTTGGCGATGTCGGAGTAGACGATGGCTCCAATCAGCAAAACGGCAACCACGACGGAGAGGATGATTACTTTTTTCATGCCGCATCAGTCTCCTTTTCCTTTTTCCAAATGAACACTTGCAATCCGGCGATCAGGATAAACGCCACGAGCGCCAGAAACGGGATGGTGATGAAGCCCAGCCAGTTGATGTAGTCGGTATTGCAAGGAATGATCCCGCAGGCGCTCCCCCATTCATGAAGAGCGGGAACCTTCTGAATCAAGTAATGGTAGAGGGAGATGGATCCGCCGATGACGGAGAGGATGACCGCATAGCGAGACATCGAGAAGTCCTTTTTGGCATAGGCCACGCCAAGCAGAATCACCAAGGGGTACATGAAAATGCGCTGATACCAGCAGAGCTCGCAGGGGATAAACTTCATCACCTCGGAAAAATAAAGGCTTCCTCCGAAAGCGATCAAGGAAATCACCCAGGACGCAAAAAAGGCCTGTTCGATTTGTGGACTCTTTTTCATCATAACACCTCGCATTCTCTATCATATCACGATAGGGAGAATAGAAACGAACAAAAAATAGAGTGAATATGCGCCGTTCACACAACATTCACTTCAGATAGCCCGGTTGAGCCATATTCTCGATGGAAAGGAGGGACCTATACTTGATGTAGTTTACTTATCCAACTTTTTGAAAGTGGGGGAGACCTCTCATGAAAAAAATGTCCTCATTACTTGCAGCAATGGCACTTACGTTTACCTTGGCAATGCCGGTACTGGCGCATGACGGCTGGTCGCAGACCAATACGCCGATCGTGGCGCCGGGTGAAGTTTCCTACGTGGAACTGCTTCTCGGCAACCACTCCAATCACCACGGCAGCTATCGGATTGAAGGAAAATGGAGCACGCAAACGAGCAAGGTGTTTGTATCGGCTCCCAATGGCAGCAAAACGGACATCTCTGCCACGCTGTTCTACACCGGCGAAGAGAAGGAAGTGGCAGAGCCTGGCAAAAACAACTACTACGTCGCTTCCTTCTCCTCGTCCAGCCCGGGGGCGTACATCGTGTCCGTAGAGGGAGACAGCATTTTCAAACACGGAGACGTGGCTAGCCGCACACTGCGCAGCGCGAAGTCGTTCGTCGCGGTAAGCGATATTCCGACGGTGGAGCGCGTAAAATACCTGAAGTGGTTCTCCAAACAAGTCAGCCCCGACCGTGCGGAGATGGTGCCGTTGTTTAATCCGGCAGCCGCGACTCCGGGCCAGGATGTATCCGTGCAGCTGTTGCTGAAAGGGAAACCGCTCGCCGACACGGAGATAACCATCGTTCGCCGCAGCACGTCCGAGTCACAGGTCCTGAAAACGGACGGGAACGGCATCATCTCGTTTCAAACAGGCCCGGCTGATTACTACCTGCTGCGGGCCAAGCCGACAACGGACGAAAAGGTGGCAGGTCAGTATGATACGACCAATTATGAAGCGACCATGACGTTTACCGTGCAAAACGGCAAGTCGGTCTTCCCGCAGAAGGCTCAGCAGGCCCTGCCGCTGCTGTATGTGAACGGCAAGCACATGATGGTCAAGGGAATGGAAATAAAAAACGGGAAAGTCATGGTACCTGCATCCTTTATCCAGTCAGCCCTTGACTCTTCTTTCAAGGGGACGGGCAGTGTAGAGCTGCGAGCAACGACCGAAAAGCTGGGAGCTTCTGTCGAGTACTTTGCACAGGTTGGGTCCCTCCCGCCTGCCATTTTGATCAACAAGGGACAAAAATAAAGTCACATCACATGTTTTGCGGTCGCCGAAGAAACGTTCGGCGACTTCTGTATGCGAAGGGCGGGAAAAACGAATGAAGAGAACATTGCGTCTCGTATACCTGTTGGTGCTGTTTCTGGCAGCGATTCCCTCCACCATGGACGCACACGCTTATATCGACCGGTCGCTGCCGCAGCAGGAATCGGAGCTGACGGAAGCGCCGAAGGAAATTCGCGTCACGTTTACGGAAAACATCAATACGGCAGTCAGTCAATTGACCTTGAGAGATGCTATAGGAAGGAGCATTCAGGGAACGCTCAGGGGGGAGGGGGAGAACGGACTGGTACTGACCGTTCCTCCTCTGGCGAATGGAGTATATCAGGTGGATTGGCAGATTCTCTCCGTGGATACGCATGTAACGGAAGGTTCGTTTCGATTCGCCGTAGGCGTGCCGCTGCCCAAAAATCGCCCGGCGGAGACGCTGTCGCTGGATGGTTCGGTACAGCCTGAACAGCCTGATCAGCCTGACGCCTCCATACAGGAAGTAGAGACGCCTGTTTCCCAGCCTGCCGCAGGAAGCATTCAGGCACCCGCGTCCGATTCGAAGCCCCAGTCAGCTCCGCAGTCTGCCAAACCGCCTGTCAATCAGAAAAAACAGCCAACCAAACCTGCGGAGAACGGGTCACCGGGCACTGCACCTGTGCCTTCCACTGCCGCACCGGCAGCATCCACAGCATCGATGGCAACACCTGCAACGGAAGCAGCGGCATCGGCAGCTGTGACAGCTTCCCCGCCCCCTGCCTCGCCGGAACAGGTGGAAGTAGTGCAAGCGGGTGAAACGGTACAGGGACATGTGCATACGGCTGCCCCTCAACACTTCCATGAAGAGCACGAAGGTCATGAAGGGTGGGGGCGCTGGCTTCGCATTGCAGAAATTCTCGCTGGAGGAGCCGTAGGGGCGCTTGTCTTTTTATCCGTGTGGCAAGGGTTCATCACTCACTTTCCGGCAAGCAGTGGGTTTGTGTCAGTGGAGCGGGGCGGATACCTTATTTGTCTGGGCATTTTCATGGTTGCAGGAATGCTGCAGGTAAACTTGCTGGCTGAGATGTTTGCCGGTTCAGCGGGACGAGAGGAAATGGCAGGCACATTGCTCACCGCAACGACACTGGGAACTGCCAGCTGGCTGCGCCCTGTCCTTGTGTTGATATTGGCCGGACTATCGTTTTTGCCATTTTCGCAGCACGTGTCCATTCGCTGGGGGAAACTGGCTCTCGTTACGGTACTGTTCTTGACCTTCCCGTTGACGGGACACGCCATGAGTGATGCTGGCTGGAGCACGCTGACGGTGTTTGCCCATACCGTTCATATCTGGACAGCCGTGATCTGGTTGGGGGGCTTGTCCGGGTTGACCTGGCTGTCTTTTACAGCCGCGCAAGAAAAAACGTCGCTGCATGATTTGCACCGACTGCTTGGGCAATTTTCCCGGATAGCACTGTTCTCCGTGCTTATTGTCTCCGCAACCGGTATCTTGCTGGGTGCATTCCGGTTGGGGCATTGGAACCAGTTGGGGGCAAGTGATTACGGCGCTGTCCTCCTGGCAAAAGTGGCGTTTTTTGTTGTGGCGCTTGAGTTGGCACTCGTCCACCGATTCGTCTTTCTGCCGCGTCTCGCCTCTCTGTCAGAAGAGCAAACAGCCAGGACTTCAAGTGTCGGCGCCCTGTTCTGGACCCTTCGAATTGAATTTGTGGCCGGATTGGTCGTCCTGATTCTTGCCGGGATTGTCTCCACAACGCCGCCTCCTCAGATTGCACTGTAAGGGTTCAGCGGGAACAGTCGAACGGTTGGGATCGCCTGAGCACTTTTTATCGGTACGTAATGGGTGTGCAAGGAAGGCCACTCCGTCAACAGAAGTCCTCGCCAAAAGGCGGCTCCGCCGTCAATGCCGACCATTTGCCCGCGCCGCCACAATCCTTCGCCGGTGTACCCCGGGAGCAGCGTCACCGGGGTATGACCAAACACCACCATCGTCTCGCCGTTGTAATGGTTGTAAAACTCGTCACGGATCCACAACAGATCAGCAGGATATTGCTGAAGGAGCGAACGGCCGGGGCGGAGACCGGCATGGACGAAAATGGCGTGCGGGGCGCCGGTAAGGTTGTCGGGCAGTTCCTCGCGGTATAGGGGAAGAGATTGGATATATCCCAAAAGAAACGGATGGCGGGACAGGATGTGCTTCCGTGCCGCCTCCTGATCGGCTGTGGACGGGGTCGTGCTGAGAAAAGCCCTTCGCAGCGGTTGATTGCCTAACAAAGAGCGGATGGTTGCATCTCCGCCGTTGAACAGGTAGAGATCTCCTTCGGGCTTGCCCAACAGCCAATCCTCCAGCATCTGTTCGTGATTTCCCTTGAGCACTGCAACCTGCTGCGGGTATGTTGGCTGCAGCTGGTACAGGTAGTACAGACATTCACTGGACTGCGGCCCGCGGTCGACGATGTCACCCAGCACATACAGCCGGTCTCCGTTTTCCGGGGAAAAGCCGACCTGGGCAAGCGCCTGCATAAACGCCTGATACTGTCCGTGAATGTCCGATACGAGATACGTTTTCACTCTCTTCCCTCCTGTTTTCTACTGTTCAACTCCGAGTCACTTTGGATACAATGTATGTGGCTGCCGCGATTCAAAGAACGGAAGGGGGAGAGCGAGGATCGACAGATTTTCTTGGGGTATAAGAATTTAAAAATTTGGACATCCCATACAGCCGCTAGAAAAGTGTTCGGGGCCCCGCCCGGCGAAGAAAGGGACCCCACTCGGCTCAGCGATAGCTAACGCCGAGTGGGTTGAGGATAGCTAATGCCGGGTGGGTTTTCTTATCGTGTAGGAAAGTTTAAGGGCTTCACCGTGTGAAAGCGTCCTGAAATAAACTTTCCGGAACGCATAAAAAGTT
>NZ_JBIYSM020000068.1:0-12172 GCF_044759095.2 Brevibacillus soli | reverse complement strand
TTAACAAAAATTACGTTAGGTGTGTTTGCCATTCTCAAAAAGGGCGAAAAAACTAATTGACATAGTACGCTTATACATGAAAAAGGCTCCGTCCGAAGGGAACTCCTTCGGTACGGAGCTTTTTACACCTGATTTTCCTAACTGTCTGCTTCATCCCTAAGTCTCGCAAGGTCTTTCGCCTGAATCATTCCTCTACCTCTCCAACCTCTGACCGGTTTTGGCAACACATTGGTGTGCTGTTGCAAAAACGGATGGAGGTCTTTTTTTATGTTTGCCTCCCCCCGCTTTCTTTTCGTAGCATACAGACAGAACCGGTTAGAAAGGATGGACATGTATGCTCTACGAATGGTGGGACCGCTATCGAAGTGTGCTTATCATACTGGGTGCAGCGCTGTTTATCGGTATTTCCTATCTTTTGTATCAGTCAGAATCGACTGAGGCAGTTCCCAGACTGCCGCTGGAGAAGCCTGCGTACGCGCTGGAAAAGGAGCAGCTGGACGAACGGAAGGAGCAGCCGAAGCCCGGTCAGGTTGAGGAGAATCCGGCAACCGTTTACGTCGACGTCAAAGGAAGTGTAAAACACCCTGGGCTCTACCGTTTTTCAGCCAACGAGCGAATCTTTGACGCCATTGCGAAAGCAGGCGGGCCGCTTCCCGAAGCGGATTTGAATCAAGTGAATCTGGCGGAGCCGTTAACGGACGGTAGTGCGGTGCGAATTCCCAAAAAGGGAGAGCAGCGTTCTGGCATTGCCTGCCCATGCGCCGGTTCATCCGCTCCCCCGCCCATGTCCGGCAAACAAATGGCAGAGCCGGGAAAAGTAAATATCAACACGGCAGCCCTGCAGGATTTGGTGACGCTACCCGGTATCGGAGAAGCACGGGCGCAGGCCATCATCGCCTACCGAACGAAAAACGGTCCTTTCCGCTCACCTGAAGACCTGAAAAAAGTTACAGGCATCGGAGAAAAAATGTACGAACGAATGAAGGACAAAATTACGGTACACTGAAGCTTTGGTCATGATCTCCTCCTCCTGTTCATACAATGTTGAGAGAACCATGGATGGAGGAATCGCCATGCGAATTGGTTTTATTGGAACTGGAAGCATGGGCAGCATACTGGTGGAAGCGTTGCTTTCTTCCAAAGCCCTGACTCCCAGCGACATTATCCTTTCAAACCGTACTCTCTCAAAAGCAGAGCGGCTCGCCGTCCGCTTTCCAGGTCTGGAAGTCGCCAAAAGCAACTCCGAGGTTGCACAGAAAGCCCATGTCCTGATACTCTGTGTCAAGCCGTTTGAATATAAACAGGCGCTTGAACAGTTGTCCCCTGAACTGGCAGAAGAACACATCCTGATTACCATCACCAGTCCTGTTCATTTGACGCAACTGGAGGCGCTGGTACCGTGTGCTGTGGCCAGAGTGGTACCAAGCATCACCAATGCCGCGCGAAGTGGAATCAGCTTGTGTGAATTCGGCTCCCGTACAACGGAAGTGCAGCGCGATTTGATTTTATCCCTTTTTTCCCAGATCAGCCAACCTGTTGAGGTTTCGGAATCGTTTCTGCGTGTCGGTTCTGACATCAGCAGCTGCGGGCCCGCTTTTCTCAGTTACATCCTGCAGCAGATGATAGATGATGCGGTCGATGAAACCGGCATTTCCCGTGAAGCGGCTACCTATTTGACCACACAAATGCTGATTGGGATGGCGGAACTGCTGAAGCAGGAAATTTTTACCCTGCCGGCTCTGCAGGAACGGGTCTGCGTTCCCGGGGGGATTACCGGCGAAGGGCTGATTGCTCTTGAACAGGGAATTCCCAAGGTATTTCGTCAGGTCTTTCAGCGGACGCACGCCAAGTTTGATGAGGATCGTCACCTCATGAAACAGCACCTGGAAATGTGAAAAAAGAGGCATGAAAAAAGGTGTGAAGACTCTTGCCGTCTCCACACCTTTTTTCTTTATCGTGCAGGAAAGTTTGCTACAGCGTTGAGGCATCCGTGTTTTAAACTTTCCGGAACGCATAAAAAGCTTCCTCTAAGGAAGAACCTGCTTCTGCGAAAGGGCTTCGACAGAAGCTTTTTACCCTACTACGATGTTTACCAATTTCCCTGGGACCGCAATTACCTTGCGGATGGTCTTGTCTTCGATCAGCGCTTTGGCTTTCTCATGGTTGATGACAAATTGCTCCAGCTCTTCCTTGGACAGCCCGTTGGCGACGATCAGCTTGTCGCGAACCTTTCCGTTGATCTGAACAACGATCTCGATTTCATCGAGAACAAGTGCCTGCGGGTCATAGGTTGGCCACACCTGCATGTGCACACTGTCCTTGTTGCCAAGCATCTGCCACAGCTCTTCGGCGATGTGCGGCGTGATCGGCGCCATCAGCACGACGAGGGTTTTGAGCGCAAATGCCAGCGTGCCGCGGTCCGCTTCAGCCGGGTACGCATACAGTTTGTTTACCAGTTCCATGATGGTGCTGATCGCGGTATTGAAGGTGTAGCGCTCTCCGATATCCTCGGTCACCTTTTTGATCGCATAATGCGTCATGCGGTGCAGGTCTTTTGCCGCTTCATCCGTCGGATTGGGTTCTTGCGCTCCATTCGCGAACAGCTGCTCATGATTTTCTACCAGGCGCCACACACGGTTCAGGAAGCGGTAGCTGCCCTCTACCCCGGTATCGGTCCAATCCAGGTCACGCTCAGGCGGCGCGGCGAAGAGAATGAACAGACGAACCGTGTCGGCCCCGTACTTCTCGATCATTTCGTCCGGACTTACTACGTTTCCTTTGGACTTGGACATCTTCGCCCCGTCTTTTAATACCATGCCTTGCGTCAGCAAGCTGCGGAACGGCTCGTCGTACGAGACCATCCCCGCATCATACAGCACCTTGGTGAAGAAACGGGAGTATAGCAGATGCAGAATGGCGTGTTCAATTCCGCCGATGTACTCGTCAACCTGCAGCCATTTGTCCACGTTCTCTTTGCTGAACGGAATCTCGGAATTTTTCGGATCGGTGTAGCGCAGATAGTACCAGGAAGAGTCGATGAACGTGTCCATCGTGTCTGTTTCCCGTTTCGCGTGTCCGCCGCAGCTCGGGCAGGTCGTGTTCAGGAAAGCTTCCGACGTCGTCAGCGGATTGCGTTTCCCGTCGATCACCACATCTTCCGGCAGCAGGACCGGCAGCTGGTCCTTCGGTACGGGCACCGTGCCGCAGGAATCGCAATAGACCATCGGAATCGGGGCGCCCCAGTAACGCTGGCGAGACACCAGCCAGTCTCGCAAACGGTAGGAGACCGTCGGTTTGCCCTTGCCGATCCTGTTCAGATGTTCACTGATGGCCCGGATTGCATCGCGGTTCGGCATGCCGTCGAAGTCGCCGGAGTGAATCAATGTACCGTCACCGGTGTACGGAGCATCGACGCCGATCTCCTCAACAAAAATGGACTCGTCAAACGGTTTGATAACCGGTTTGATCGCCATGCTGTACTTTTTGGCGAACTCGAAATCGCGCTCGTCGTGTGCCGGTACACCCATCACCGCGCCGGTGCCGTAGTCCAGCAGAACATAGTTGGCCACCCAGATCGGCACTTGCTCGCCGGTCAGCGGATGCTTCGCGTAAGCTCCTGTGAACAGGCCCACTTTTTCCGCTTCCGTGGACGTCCGTGTGATGTCGCTTTCCTTTTTCATCTGCTCGATGAAAGCGAGTACGTCCGCTTCCTGCTCCTTGCCGGCGATCAGTTTCGGCACCAGCGGATGCTCAGGCGCCAGCACCATGTAGGTGACGCCGAACAGGGTGTCCGGACGGGTGGTGAAGACTGTTACCTGCTCGTCATTCAACTCCGGAATGGTGAAGGAAACATTGGCCCCTTCACTCTTGCCGATCCAGTTTTTCTGCATCGTGCGCACCTTTTCCGGCCAGCCCGGCAGATTGTCCAGATCGTTCAGCAAACGCTCCGCGTAATCCGTGATACGGAAAAACCACTGCTCCAGGTCCTTTTTCGTCACTTCCGAGTCGCAGCGCCAGCACAAGCCGTCAATGACCTGCTCGTTGGCCAGCACCGTGGAGCACTCCGGACACCAGTTCACGAACGCGCGTTTGCGGTAGGCCAGGCCCATTTCGTAAAACTTCAGGAACAGCCATTGGGTCATCTTGTAATAATCCGGAGAGCAGGTCTTCACTTCCCGGGACCAGTCGACGCTGACACCCAGCGTATCAAGCTGCTGCTTCATGAAATCAATGTTCTCATAGGTCCATTTCGCCGGCTGCGCGCCGAATTTCACAGCCGCGTTTTCTGCAGGCAGACCGAATGCGTCCCACCCCATCGGATGGAGCACCTGATAGCCGCTCATGCGTTTGAATCGAGCGATAATGTCCCCGATCGAGTACACACGCATATGGCCCATGTGAAGACGGCCGGACGGATAAGGGAACTGCTCCAGGCAGTAAAACTTCGGTTTGGAATTGTCTTCGACCGTTTTGTGCATGCCGTATTCTTTCCAGTACTGCTGCCACTTCTTTTCAATTTCAGCTGGTACGTACTGTTTCGCCATTTGTGAATGCCTCCTCAACTGCGTATGCAAAAATAAAAACCTCCCGCCCCGTGACGCATGTCAGGGACGAGAGGATATCTCCCGCGGTACCACCCAAATTGGTGAGGTTTCGGCTCACCCGCTTGATTTTCCGTATCGTGGAAACGTACGCTTTTCCCTACGCAGCCTTGCGGGCCTTCAGGAAAAGTGCTTGGAGGCGAGTTCGGAACGTGCTCGGGTTGACTTGCACCAGCCGTCAACTCTCTGGGTGCCGAGTATCCATTCGTACTGCTCCTCTTCAACGCATTGACCATGTGAAAATTTCTATATCCGATTATAGTCAATCTGTCCCAGCGGTGTCAATGCCGCGTCTTCTTTGCGACAAAAAATAGGCGCTCACTTGTGTTGGCAGGCGGTTCGTTCAGAAAATCAGCCGTTACGGAAATCTCCTCGAAGCCTGCTTCCACGAGCCAGCGAATGATCTGTACCGTCTGGTAGGCGCGTTGAAAATGCTCTTCCTCCACGCGCTGGTACAGGCCGCTTGGCTGGCGGAGGAAAAAGGTGAGCTGGTGCTCTACTTCAAGTCGAACCGGGTCGCAAAAACATTGCCAAATGTATGACACTTCGTCCTCGCACAGCGTAAACGTGTTGTCGCCAAAACCGTGGAGAATCTTGTAGGGGCTGTGAACGTCAAACAGAAACGTTCCACCAGGGTTGAGATGTTCAAACACCCGCTGGAACGTCTGTTGTACATCCTCCTCCTCCGTCAGGTAGCTGAGCGAATCACAAAGGGAGATGACGGAATCAGCCGGCGGGAGTGAAAGCTCGCGCATGTCCTGCTCCACCCACGTCACGTCAGTCTGGGCCTGTTTCATTTTGGTGTAAGCGACGGCAAGCATCTCTGCAGACAGGTCCACTCCGGTTACGCGATAACCTCGTTTGGACAAAGGGATGGCAATACTTCCGGTGCCGCATCCAAGATCAATCACCTGTGCCGGCCGGCCCAGTCTGCTCCACACTTGCTCCAACCAGGACAACCACTGGTCGTACGGCGAATCCGCCATTAACTGGTCGTAAACAGAAGCCAGATGTGCGTATGCCATCTTTATTGCTCCTGGAAGGAAACGATTTTCGCATCGGCCCAGAGACGTTCCAGATTGTAGAATTCACGCTCTTCCCTGTGGAATACGTGAACCACCACGTCTTCCAAATCAACCAGCACCCAGCGTCCTTCTTCCGCACCTTCGATGCCGCGGACGTTGTAACCATGCTTGTGCGCCTGATTGCGAATTTCGTTGACGATCGCCTGCACCTGCCGCTCGTTGTTGCCGTGACAGATCATGAAGTAGTCGGCGATAATGGACTGCTTGCTGATATCCATGATCACCAGGTTTTCCGCTTTTTTGTCCTCCGCCGCTTTTGCCACCAACCGCGCCAGATCTTCCACTGTTTTTACCATCAAATTCCTCCTGTAGTCTACTGTCTGGAAACCAGATCGTTATATGCTGTGAGCGTCAACGGATAAACCGTCTTGCGCTGCTCAATCAAAAACCGGATGGTTCCGCCAAGCGCTTCCGCCAGCGCCGCGTTCAAATCCTGCTGCGCCAGGGAACGAATCTGCTCCACGCCGGGAAAATTTCTGTTTGGCTCTATATAGTCTGCCACACAAACCACTTTTTCTAACAGGGACATCCCCGCCCGACCGGTCGTATGGTAGCGGACGGCTTGCAAAATCTCCGGATCGGTAACACCGAGCTCCGTTTGGATGACGATCGCCCCCGCAAAGGCATGCCAGAGCTCCTTTTCCCCGTTCAATAGCTCTTCCGGCATGTCGTGACGCACCAAAATGTCACGCATCTTCTCCACCGGCCAGCACTTGCAATAGTCGTGCAGATAGCCGGCCAGCTCTGCCTTGTCCGGGTCGGCGCCGTATCGCTCCGCCAGCCGTCGGGCAGTCTCAGCCACCCCCAGGGTGTGCTGGTATCGCTTGTCATGCATTTGCGCCTGTACTCGAACGAGCAGTGCTTCGCGATTAGCCAATAGATTCATACAATCCCTGCTCCCTTATATAGCTCTCGACAGCGGCCGGCACGAGGTAGCGAAGGCTTCTGCCGGCCGCTGCTCTCTCTCGGACCAGCGTCGAAGACAGCTCCCAGGTCGGCATCTCCACAAACGTCACGCTGGAACTGACCGCGGATGGATCGAAGTTGGACCCGGGACGCGCAAGACCGATAAAACGAACCATCTGAATCAGATCCGATATGCGATACCATTTGGGCAGCATCTCCACCATGTCTCCGCCAATAATAAAAGAAAACTGGCAATCCGGATAAGTGTCGATCAGCTGACACATCGTATCGTAGGTGTAGGAGGGACCTTCCCGCAAGAGTTCCACGTCCGTTACCCGAAACGAGGGATGATCAGCAACCGCCAGCTCCACCATCCGCAGGCGGTGTTCCTGAGCGGTGATGCCCGCTCGTTCCTTGTGCGGCGGAATGCGGGCCGGCATAAACCACACCTCATCCAGCCGCGCCTGCTCCCGCGCCTGCTCTGCAGCAAGGAGATGGCCGCAGTGAATCGGATCGAATGTCCCGCCCATGATCCCAATCTGTTTCGCTTTCACGCTCATCGCTCGCTACGGCAGGACTATCGTTTTGTGTTCTTTTGATTCCTTGTACAGCACAACGGTATGTCCGATCAGTTGGACCAGTTCCGCTTCCGCCCCGCTAGCCAGCGCCTGTGCCACTTCTTCCTTGTCATCCAGATTGTTTTGCAGAATCGAGACCTTGATTAATTCACGCACTTCCAGGGCCTCTTTGATCTGATGAATCATGTTATCATTGACGCCACCCTTTCCCACCTGAAAAATCGGTGTCAAGTGGTGCGCCTGTGAACGCAAATAGCGTTTTTGCTTTCCAGTCAGCATCGTATGTTACCTCCCATGATACATCCAGTACCATTTAGTTTGTCTTTTGCAGCTGCTGCAACACGATGTTTCGCATGGTCTCGCTGGGCGCCGGCTCTCCCGTCCACAGTTCGAAGGCAAGCGCGCCTTGGTTGACAAACATCCCTACTCCTGAATGAGGCTTGGCGCCAATGAGACGGGCCTGTTTCAACAGCTTGGTTTCCAGCGGATTGTAAATCAGGTCGCTGACAATCAGTCCTGGATGCAACCACTCTACGGGAACCGGAATTTCGTCCACGTGAGGGAACATCCCGATCGAGGTGGTATTGATCAGCAGTGTGGCATCAGCGATCGCACTGCTCGCATCGCCTGGTTCCACTACGCTCGTCGGCACGATCTCCCCCAGGTGTTCAGCCAGTAGCGCGGCTCTATCCCTGGAGCGGTTGATAATGCGGATCTCCTTTACTCCTTGTTCCGCCAGGGTAAAGGCGACGGCACGTGCTGCCCCTCCGGCTCCCAGCAGTGTCACCACCTGCTTCTGCACATCGAGTTTCGTCTCTTCCACCAATGAACGGACATATCCCATTCCGTCGGTATTGTAGCCGATCAATCGGCCGTTGTCATTGACAACGGTGTTAACAGCCCCGATGCGTTTGGCCAGCGGATCAATTTCGTCAAGCAGCGGCATGATCGCCACTTTATGCGGGATCGTTACGTTCACTCCGCGAAGGCCAAGTGCACGTATTCCTGCGATCGCATCGGCCAATCGGTCCGGCTCCACGTCAAAGGCGGCGTATGCGAAATTCAACTGTTTTTCTGCAAATGCGGCGTTGTGCATGATCGGTGATTGCGAATGCTGAACCGGGTGTCCCAGAAGTCCGACCAGCCTTGTCTTGCTCGTGATCATATGCCTCTTCGTCCCTCTTCTCTATCTGAATGGATGAGCGCAGACGCCCCTTCCAGTAAAGGGCGCCCTGCCGCGGTGTGTTAAATCAGACCTTTGCGTACACCTACACTGACGCCTTTCGGAGCGTGCACCACAACATGGGCCTCGTGTTTTCCCTGAAGACTGACCCATCCCAATCCGGAAATGACGATGTCGGTTGTTCCGTTTGTGCCGATCTTCAAGCTATGTTTGACAAACGGCGGCAGCTTTTTAGCCGCTTCCGCTCCGCTGGGCGGCGCCAACAGTTCTCCGTGATGCTTTGCCAAAACCTCATCGGCATTTTCCAGCTTGGTGCGGTGAATGTACAATTGATTGGCCACATAGACGACAAACGGCTGATGCGCGCCCCGGACAAAATCAATCCGTGCAAGCCCCCCCAAAAAGAGCGATTGCCCTTCGTTCAACTGATACACTTTAGGGTTGATTCGAGCTGTGGGCGTAAGCTTGCGCAGATCCTGCGGCGATACCATGTGACCCATTTGATCTCGGTTAATGATACCGGGAGTATCATAGATAAACCGTCCGTCCTCCAAAGGAATCTCGATTTTGTCGAGCGTGGTTCCGGGAAACGGAGACGTGGTGATTTCCATGTCGGCGGCACCGTAATCATGCAGGATGCGGTTGATCAACGTGGATTTTCCCACGTTGGTAACACCTACTATGTATACGTCTCTGCCTTTGCGCAGTTCGCCGACTCGGGCCAGCAGGTCATCGATGCCGATTCCTTTCTGAGCGCTGACCAGGATCACGTCCTCGGGACGCAGGCCCCGTTCTTTTGCCTCGTGCTGCATCCAGTTGCGGACGCGGTTCAAATTGATGTTTTTCGGCAGCAAGTCTACCTTGTTTCCGACCAACAGGATGGGGTTTTTTCCTACAAAGCGCGGCAGTCCGCGGAGCCATGAACCCTGAAAATCAAAGATGTCGACGACCATGACCACCAGACTGTTTGTCGCGCCGACCCCGTGCAAGATGCGTAAAAAGTCGTCGTCATCCATCTCAACCGGTGCGACTTCGTTGTAATGCTTAATGCGGAAACACCGCTGACAAACGATGACATCCCGGTTCAACGCCGACTTTGGCGCGTAACCGGGCTTCCTGGGGTCCTCTATCTGAATGGCCACGCCGCAGCCTGCGCACGCGCCAAGCGCTTGTTCCGTCACGTTTTTCTCCTCCACGTAATCATTCCTTTCCTTCGCATCCAGTATAACGCTATCCGCTCCAATTGACGGTTGAACCGCGTCCATAACCCGTCCGTGTCTGAGACCGGAACCACAAGGATGGTATGGAATCCCAGTCGGTTGCCGCCTAATACATCGGTAAACAATTGATCGCCGATGACCACGGTTTCCTCTATGCTGACGTTCATCTCACGCACTGCGCGTAAAAAGGCCTGACGGGTCGGCTTCCGCGCCGCCCAGATAAAACGGACGCCAAGCGGTGCACAAAACCGATCAACCCTGTCCTGCTTATTATTGGACACAACCGTTACTTGAATGCCCGCATCCCGCAACCGTTTCAACCAATCTTCCACCTCAGGGGTGGCAAACGGCCTGTCCCATTCGACAAGCGTGTTGTCCAAATCGGTAATCACAGCGCGGATGTTGCGCATTTTCAGATGATCTATATGAATATGGTGAATGGATTCCACAAACTCGTCTGGCATTAGCTTATCCAGTACCATGCCTTCCCCCCCTGGATGCAGAACCGCGATTTCGGCACTAACTATACCATATTCCCCCACTCCGTTGCAAAAAGAAAAAAGGCAGCTGAAGTGCCGCCGCTGAGCTTTACCATGCGTTTCCCCTCTGTTTGTCGATCAGGCGCTGCACCTGTTCTTTCGGCGACCAGCAGTTGAACCGATAGTCGGGACGTGTCTCGTAGGCAAGACGTGCGCACCGGTAAAGCGTTGATTTCGCACCCTTTTCCACCCGAAAGTGAATACAGGTAGCGCAGCAGTGAAAGCGGTCAGATTCCGTCACCCGTTTCCCTCCCTTTTTGATTCCATCCATTTCATCCAGGTAAAGAGGTTCAGCTGCTCGCAGCGCTCCTCCGTCGGTCTCGCGAAGTTGGAAAAACCAACACCGACGAGTCTGACTCCCGAGGAGTAGTCAAACGCGTCCAACAACTCTTCCAGCAGTTCCTGCCAGTTTGTCGATCTGTCCGCCTTTCGCTGCTTGGTACGCAGAGTAAAGTCCGCGTACTTGATCTTCAGTGTGAGGGTCTGAGGCTCCACACCTTCGCTCTCCACGTCCTGCCGCACCTCGGACAAAAGCTCAGCGGCGATCGGTGCGATTGCGTCGCGGTGGTACAGATCGAACGGCAGCGTCGTTTCCCTGCTTATTGATTTGGGTTGGCGATCCATCACAATCTCCCGCTCATCGATTCCCCGTGCGCGACGGTACAAAGCGTACCCGAACTTTCCAAAAAGCTGCACCACCTCGTCCAGCGTAAGCTGCCAAAAGTCTTCCACTGTATGAATCCCTTTTTTCGCCAGAAGTTCCTGTGATTTTTTCCCCACCCCGTGCAGGGAACCGATCGGCAGCGGCCGCAGAACGTCCAATGCCTGATCGGGACGGATGATGACAAAGGCATCCGGCTTTTTCAAATCGCTGGCAATCTTGGCCAGAGACATGTTGTATGAAAGACCGATACTGCAGGAAAGTCCTGTCTCCTTCTTGATTCGCTGCTTGATTTCGCGGGCTGCCGGCACGGCATTCTCGTAATGGGAAACGTCCAAATACGCTTCGTCCAGCCCGACGGTTTGATAGCGGTCGGTATACTCTTGAAAGATCGCGCGGATCTCCGCCGATTTCTCCTCGTAGCGCTGGTAACGGACCGGCAGATAAATGCCGTGCGGACATTTTTTTCGGGCCAGGGCGACCGGCATGGCAGAGCGAACTCCAAAAGCGCGAGCTTCGTAGCTGCACGTGGAAACGACCCCGCGATTGCCCGTCCCGCCGACTATCACCGGCTGTCCGCGCAGTTCCGGTCGGTCCAGCTGCTCCACGCTGGCAAAAAACGCATCGATGTCGAGATGGAGAATTTTTTTCATAGGCGAAACCCCAAACATACATTCTCCTCTCTATTATCCACCAGGTGAGTCTGCGGTGACAAGAGGGCGTACGTACCTATGTAGTCAACACTGATTCGCGCCCTTTTTGATCACGTCCAGCAGCTCGTCCGGACGGGGATTTCCTTTTTGCGCAAAACGGATGATGCCGTCCTTGTCAATGACGTAAACGACCCTCTGCTGCGCGAACAGGCCCAGGATCTTTCCAACCTTGTACAGCTTCCGGATCTCTTCGTTTTGATCAACAATAAGCGGAAAACCATAACCGAACTTGCGAGAAAACGATTGATGCTTCGCCAGCGCGGCCGGATTGACGCCCAACACGACCGTATCCTCCTGCGCAAACCGGCTGTAGTTGTCCTGCACGGCACATAGCTGTTTGGTGCACACGGGCGTATCGTCTCCCGGATAGAATATGAGCACAACGTTATTTTGTCCGAGCAATTCTGCCAGGTGAATCCGTCCCTGCGTACTTTCCGCTGTAAAGTCGGGGGCTTTATCTCCTACACGTAACATCGGTAATACACCTCCTGTTCCCAGTATACGATCGGCCAGTACATTAAGAAAACCCACCCGGCATTAGCTAACGCTTCGCCGGGCGGGGCCCCGAACACTTTTCTAGCGGCTGTATGGGATGTCCAAATTTATAAATTCTACCCTGAAAATCTAAGTGACTTAGAACAGGCCTTTTTGGCAATAGCAAACTAAGCCCCCGTTGCTTCGTTTTT
>NZ_JBIYSM020000067.1:0-12265 GCF_044759095.2 Brevibacillus soli | reverse complement strand
GGATTGGTTCAGGGAGAAGGGTATCCCACAATGTGATTTGCTCGTTACGAAGTTTTAACATAATCGCTCACCTCAAAAAGGATTTTCGAGGAGCACTGTTGAATTTCTTTAAGAAGAAAGGAATTCAGTCCCTCTTTTTGGATGTATTGCCTCGACAACACTACTTCCATTTAGAGAGCTGAATTCCTTTTGTTTTTGACTTACCCCAGGAATTTTTCAGGGGAAACTAGCTATCGCTGTGCCGAGTGGGGTCCCTTTCTTCGCCGGGCGGGGCCCCCGAACACTTTTCTAGCGGCTGTATGGGATGTCCTTAGAGGAAGCTTTTTATGCGTTCCGGAAAGTGTAAGACACTGATGCGTTAACACTGTAGCAAACGTAAACTTTCCTACACGATGGAAAAGGACGGCCGAAGCCGTCCGCTGTTGCCTTGCTTATTTGCCACCGACGCCGTAGGTGGACTTCGCCACTTCGACCAGTTCCTCTTCCGGCAAATCGCCGATCAGGGTAAACTCGACACCGTCCAACTCCCAGGTGAGCGTGCGCTGATTATCCGCATTTTGCGTCAGAACCCCGATCGTGAAGCCCAAATCCAGAGGCATACCCTGCTCATACGAGACGGATGCAGCAGTTGGACGAGATTCAAGCAGTCGGTAGTTGTACGCTCCTTTGTACTGCAGCACCACGACTTGTTCTCCGTTGCGCTTGACCGGCTCGATTCCGACCTGTTTCACGCCTTCCGGAAGATAAGTCGGCTCAATAACGCCAAACTGGCTGGAAGGCGGTTTGACAGCGCCGTTAACCTGCCCCATTGTCGGAATGACCGGCAAAGAGCTGGTGGTCATGTTCCGATCCTTGTCGAAGGCATCCTTGTCAAACGGAGGATTGAACACGAAATCGGTGAAGTTAATTTTGACCAGCGTGTTCAGACTGGAATCCATGATTTCCGCCCGAGTCGGTTTGAAATCTTCCGTCATCCAAATTTTTTGTTTTGTCAGAGAGCGGTTTCCGCTGTAATTGGCTTTTACTTCGAAAACGTATTGCTTGTCATCCATTTGCATCTGGCGTTCCGTGTCCTCAATAATGCTCTTGGCGAGCGTCTCGTAGAGGTAAAGCGGTCCATTGTTTTCCGGCCAACCGCTTTGGAAGCGGAAGCTCTTGTTCAAATGTGGTGTGAGAACAAACACTCCCTCGTCGTTGCGCAAAATGATCTGTGTAATACCACGCTGTTTTGATGTCAGGGCGACACGATAATTGGTAGGCTTCTCGTACCATACCTGAATGTCGTACTCCTGCGGGGTGGAGCCGGTCTCCATGGTCAACACGGCCGTGGATTTGTAGCCTGCCATTTTATCCAGTGTGCTGCTCAAATCGCCCACTACGTCCTCCGGCGTTTTTTGGCCGAAGCAGCCGCCCAAAAGCAGGGTGAAGACCAACAATAATGCCAGTGGTAATGCTCCCCGTTTCATTGAATCAACTCCTCCTTGTCTACTTTTTCGACAAAGAAGGGCCTACCTGTCTATTTCCCGGGAAAAATGTCAGCCCGCACGCCATTGGCAACCACGCCGCTGTCAGGATTCGTCATATGCTGTTGGTTTGGGACGCGATATCGCTTGATTGGCTGCGGACCACCCTTACCTCGACTCGGTGGTCCCTCCTAATCTACGCGATATATATCTATGTCCATCCTCGTCCCAATATGCAGACAAGTTACGCTTCTTCCACGATGACCTGTGCAACGGCGTACGCTTGCGAATGTGAGATGCTGATATGGAAGCGAAGGCCTGGGCTTTGCTTCGGAAAAATGCCTGCCAATGCGTCGGGCGCAATCCTCAGCTCAGGCTTTCCAGCCTCCGTTGACAGAATCTCAATATCCTGGAAACTGAGCCGGGCACCGATACCTGTCCCCAATGCCTTTGCTGCCGCTTCCTTGGCAGCAAAGCGGCCGGCAATCCATTCTGCTTTTCTGCCATTTGATTTACCCGAGAACAATGCCTTCTCCCGTTCCGTAAGCAATCGGTCAACCAATCCCTTCTGTCGCTTAAGAAGAGAATCGATGCGTTCAATTTCCACGATATCGATGCCAAGACCTACGATCATGTATACGTTCTCCTTCGCAACCTGTATGGGTACCTGTTGCCACCGTACCACCCGTTCCCATTCTTGACAAGGTGCAAAGGAAAATTACCCGTTCGGCCTACACGTGCCTTTCAGGGCATGATACGGCGAAAAACCTCCACCAAGGGTGGAGGTCAGCACGAGAAGGAACTCTTACTCGGTTGGAGTCATACGTTGACCCGCTTTTGCAGCGGATTGTTGGTTTTGACGACGAACTTCCGCTGCGTTGGTTTCACTCGCAAATTCAGTTGCGGTGTTTTGAGCTTGTGCAGCTGCTGCAGCGTTTGCTGCCGGGGTCATCGCTGGTTTGTTTTGTTTCGGCATTGTCAGATTCACCTCCTCGACGTCACTGAATATAATGTGCGCCGACTGTTAGGGGTGTATCCTTCCTATTTCTTCCTCACATATTTCCGGGAAACCAAATGATTTTCTAGCCAAAATGAACGTTAAACAATCGTTTAATGATTGTCCCATTACACTTTCGGGCACGATAAGGAGGCAGATGCGGCAGGAGTTTGCCTGCGCGTCACGAAATAAGTATCTCTCCATTACAGATTGAGGAGTGAAAAGAACGTGGCTCATACGGTGATTGTGTATACACAACCTACGTGCGGACCCTGTCAGGAAGAAAAAATGTGGCTGACTCAGCAGGGTGTCTCCTTTGAAGACCGCGACATCCGCAAAAGTGATGCGTATTTCAACGAAGCAGTCAACCTCGGTGCCAGCATGACCCCGGTCACGCTGATTGAAAAGGACAATGGCGAACGAGTCATCATCCACGGTTTTGACAAGGAAGAACTAAAAAAAGCGTTGGATCTGTCCTAGATCCAACGCTTTCACATTTAGCCGAGTGCATTTGCTTCGATGATTCCTTTTTCCTTTACGATCGGCGACATATCCGGCAAGTGTTCCAATATCCGCTTGACAGCAGGGGAACAGTCGGTGTTGATTGAGTAAAACACCCAGGGGCCTTTTCGGCTTTCCTTTACCAAGCCGTGTGTTTTTAGTTTGGCCAGATGCTGAGAGACAGATGGTTGCGAGGCTTGCAGGATATCAACGAGATCCCGCACGCAGAGTGACCGTACCTGCAGAAGGGCCATAATCGTCAAGCGCGTCTTATCGCCAAGCAGCTTGTAGATCTCAGCCAAATACAGCACCTGCATCAGATCTGCTTCCATAAGAACCCACCTTTGCCTTACATCTCTGACTTTCAGTATACTATACCCGGCTTCAGGTGGGAAAGATGGATCCTCGACAGTTCCGTGAACGAGCCTATACGTCTCGCCGCTGCATTGCGTCAAGCAAATAGTCGGCGGTTCGTGCAGCCAGGGCCATTACTGTATTGGTCGGATTGGCGCCCCCGGACGTGACGAAAGTGGATGCGCCGGCGATAAACAGATTGGGGATATCGTGGGTTTGGCCGAACTCGTTGACCACAGAGTCCGCCGGATTGCTTCCCATGCGGCATCCCCCCATCAGGTGGGCGGTATCGTCCACGACGTGCTCCGGTTTTCCGCCCATCGCTTCGATGATCCGATTCATTTGCTCCACCGCGTGGTCAATCAGGCGCAAATCGTTCTCTTGATAGCTGAACGTCACCTTCGAAACCGGCATCCCGTACTCATCCTTTTCATCGGTAAGGGTGACAGCGTTGTCGGGATGGGGCAGCACTTCGCCAACCAGAGTGACGCGGGCGTAATAATTGTAGTCCAGCATCGCCTCCCGAAGCTGTTTGCCCCACAGCAGGGTACCGTCCATCTGTTCAGTCGCGATCGCGCTGCTCATTGCCACCGGCCGTGCCCCATGGGCGTTCAGCGTGTAGCCGCGGGCAAATCCGCGCTCTCGATCCGACTCATAGAAGTGCTGGGTCAGCGCCAGAACCGGGGTACCCTTGTAGATGCGCACCTCTTCCGGCAGGATTCCGTACACGTCCTGACTGCTGTGCGGCATGATCGCCTTCCCCACCCACCCGCTGGAGTTGGCCAACCCGTCGGGGAAATGGGAGGTGGCGGAGTGGAGCAGAAGACGCGGCGTCTCCACGACAAATCCTGCCAGAATGAAGATTCTTGCCTTTTGCTGGTACGTCTGACCGTCATGATCAAACACCGCGGCAGTCACCCTGGTGCCGTCCGATAGAAGCTGCGTCACCATGCAGTCGGACAGCACTTCCGCTCCAGCCTCAATCGCTTTGGGAATGTGGTGAATCAATCCGCTGTACTTGGCGTTGGGCAAGCATCCCTGATTGCAAAAGCCCCGGTTGATACAGGGCGGCCGACCATCAAACGGGGCCGACAAAATGGCCAGCGGTGCAACAACGCTATCGATGCCTAGCTTCGCGCAGGCCTCCCGGAACAGCTGCGCATTCGCGCTGATCGGTTCCCGTACCGGATACGGGTACGGTCCTTTGAAAGCTCCCCATGGAAAGTGCCGGGGACCTGACACGGCAATTTCCTTTTCAATCTTGTCGTAGTAGGGCGCCAGGTCGCTGTACCGAATCGGCCAGTCCTCACCCACTCCGTCCACTGTGCGCGTCATGAAGTCACTCTCATGAAATCGCAAAAACACGCCGGTAAAGTGAACGGTCCCCCCGCCTACGCCTCGTCCTGAGTTGTTGTGCCCCAGGCGCAGCGGATTGCTGCCGTCCACCAGTCGCGTCTCCTGCCAGGCAAGCCGCTGGGTAGCCAGTTCATCACTGGCAAAGTCGGTCTGCGGGTTCCAGAACGGTCCTGCTTCGATTACGACAACACGCAGCCCCGCTTTGGCCAATTCGTATGCCAGCACCCCGCCTGCCGCTCCGGCCCCGACAATGCATACATCCGCTTCTTCACCGTATTTGCGGTTGTCCAGCTGTTTGGTGCGAACCCCGTCATAGTGATCCGTGTGATGAGTGATGCGGTCTTTATTTTCCATCCGCTTTCGCCTCCCACGGATCAACCAAACCTTTTTCCACCCGTACGTAGCCGCGCGGGTACGCAGGCCCGCCGTAGCCAATGTCGGACCAGACCAACGGATGAGAGTAATAGGCGCTCACGACGTCATGCAGCAGCCTTTTGAAAAAATCCTTTGACTTCAGACTGCCCCATGTCTTGGAATTGGCAACGGTTCCGCTCTCCAAAGCAGTCAGCACAGCCAGCTGCTGCTCCTTTTGCAAAGCCAGGAATTCGGCTCCAAACCTGTCCTGACTTACTTCATTAACCCCCTGAAGGCCCAGACGGTACAGCTCCTTTTTCTTTGGGACACCTACTTTCCGCTGGGATTCCCCGATGGGACTGGCAACTGCTTCGTCCACATGCTGCGTGATAAACGTTAACACCTCCAGCCGATGGTCGTCGACGAGCACGCTGGCCAATTCCTGTACCAGCATCGCTTCCCCGTGACTGAAAAACTGATGGGACACCTGCGGACTGCGTCGCTTCCCTACGATCTGGCGCGTGTGGGGATCCCATTCCCGATGTTCGTCCCACACATCATAAGCGGGATAATGACTGTTTTTGGCCATGGATCATCACCCCCAGTACAGGGCCAGCAAACCCAGCCCTGCGATGGCGGTAATCATAAGCGGTAAAACGATCGGCGGCCCGACGAGAAAGTTCTGGCTTTGGGAATATCCGCCCACTCGCTGTCCGACGCCGACCGTATGGAGGTACGCTCCGTACACTCCCACGGCCATGCCTGCCCACATCATGAAGGCGAACAGCCACCTCAGCCAACCGGCATTGTAAAAGGCAAGCACGATCGCGACTACAGCGAACAGCGGCAGTTCGATCACCGGCACCCACATCGCCCAGTGACGAAAATTTTGCCGGGAGTGAAACAGCGTTACCTGAATGGCGATCAATGCAAATGCAAGCCCAACAAACAGCAGCAACATCCGTTCAAGCGGCCAGCCTTGCCACATGTACATCCCCTCCTGATATAAGACGATGCCCCTATTTTTTCCTTGGAAAGTTAAACCTATTCGACCGGCGATGAACAGAAAAAAACCGGCTGTGACAGCCGGCCTGTTTCCGCGCTTGTGATTGTGATAACTACCCGCATCCAGTATCATTAAGATATGCATAGATACAGGAGTGTTCGAGTGTGAAGCGACAGTTATCTTGGATGATCGTATGCCTGCTGATTCTTGCTGCCATGACGGCTGGCTGTGGGAGAACGAAAGAACACCCGACAGAATTGTATGTACTGGCTGCAGCCAGTCTCTTTGACGCACTCAACGAGCTGATCCCTCTGTACGAATCCTCTCATCAGGATGTCAAACTGCTTGTCACGTACGGCTCTTCAGGCTCTTTGCAAAAACAGATCGAGCAGGGCGCACCGGCTGATTTGTTCGTCTCGGCGGCTCCCAGGCAGATGAAGGAACTGACTGAGAAACAGCTTGTAGACGCACAGCTGCAGACGAACCTGGTAAGCAACGAGCTGGTTGTCATCGTCTCGAAGGCCGCCTCGGGTTCGATTCGACAGTTTCAGGATCTGCAGGCTGCAGAAGTGAAAAAACTGGCCATCGGACACCCGGAGACGGTTCCGGCAGGTACATACGCACAGCAGGCTTTCACCCATCTGGGCATGTGGGAAGCCATTCAACCGAAAGTGGTCTTTGCCAAAGACGTCCGGCAGGTGCTTACCTACGTGGAAACCGGCAACGTAGACGCGGGAATCGTCTATAAAACGGATGCGCTTTCCTCCGACAAGGTAAAGATAGCGGCGACAGCTGATCCGGGCAGCCCGATCGTCTATCCGGTCGGCGTCGTCAAAATGACAAAAAATTCAGGGGAAGCGGCAGAGCTGTACCACTGGCTGCAGGGTCCGGTGGCCATCCAAGTCTTTGAGAAGTACGGCTTCCTGCCCGTAAAGAAATAATGCACAACGAAAATTTTTGGTCCCCGGTCCTCATCTCCGTCGAGGTTACTCTGACAGCGAGTATCCTGGCGTTTGCCATTGCGTTGGCCGCTTCCTGGGCAATGGCCAGAACGTCTTTTCGGGGCAAGGTCCTGGTGGAGACCCTTCTTATGCTTCCGCTGGTGCTCCCCCCTACAGTCGTCGGATTTGGCCTGCTTGTTCTGCTGGGTAGAAACAGTTGGCTGGGCAGACTGATCGAGTGGCTCTTTCATCAGCCGGTCATTTTTACCTGGTGGGCTGCTGTCATCGCCGCCACGGTAGTCGCCTTTCCTCTCGTCTACCAAACCTTGAAAACCGGTTTTGAATCCGTGGATCGGGATCTGGAGGATGTGGCGAGAACGGAGGGAGCCAGCGAATGGCAGGTATTTCGCCATATAACACTGCCGCTTGCCTGGCGGTTTCTCCTGTCCGCGTACCTGTTCGGGTTTGCCCGCGGTATCGGCGAATTCGGGGCGACGCTCATGTTTGCGGGGAATATTCCCGGCAAGACGGAGACGATCCCGACTGCCATCTATCTTGCCGTGGAATCAGGAAATATGGAGACAGCCACCTACTGGGTCCTCACCATCGTCGTGATGTCTTACGCGATGCTGGGATTGGTTCATCTGCTGCGCAGTCGACACTACTAACCGCAGATACAATGAAGAATTGTTTCAATCGGGATACTCGTCGTAACTGCCGATTCCATGATCGATGTGAAGGATTTGCCTGATATCATTTACCAAAATGCAAAGCAGCATGTCACCGCGTCTGCCCCCTCTTCGCTGGATGCAGCGATTGAACAGGTGGAACGAAACCTCATCGTCAGATCCTTCAGAAAATACGGCAGTTCACGAAAGGTGGCGCAGGATTTAAAGATCAGCCAGACCAGGGCGTCAAAGTTGATTCGAAAGTATTGCCACTAGATGAGCAAAAAGCCGATCACCAAAAGAAAAAGAGCGAACCTGTGCGTTCGCTCTTTTTGCCTCTACGATACACCATGCTTATCCAAAACGTCCGGTGATGTAATCTTCCGTCCGTTTATCACTTGGCGTTTGGAAGATAACCGGCGTCGCGTCGTATTCGACCAGGTCTCCATTAAGGAAAAACGCCGTTTTATCGGAGATGCGCGCCGCCTGCTGCATGTTGTGTGTGACGATCACAATGGTGTAGGTCGTTTTCAGCTCGTCGAGCAGCTCCTCGATTTTCGCGGTGGAAATCGGATCAAGCGCGGAGGTCGGTTCGTCCATCAGCAAGATTTGCGGATTGACGGCAAGCGCACGAGCGATGCAGAGGCGCTGCTGCTGACCGCCGGACAATCCGTACGCCGGCTTTTTCAGCTTGTCTTTCACCTCGTCCCACAGAGCTGCCGATTTCAAACTGGTTTCCACAATCTCGTCCAGCTTGTCGCGATCCGTGATGCCGTGCAGTTTGGGACCAAAGGTGATGTTTTCGTAAATGCTCTTCGGAAACGGATTGGGTTGTTGAAACACCATCCCTATGTTTTTGCGCAAAATTTCCACGTCTACTTTGGATTCGTAGATGTCGTTGCCTGCCACTCTTACGCTTCCGGTGATGTTTACGCCCTGAATCATGTCGTTCATCCGGTTGAGCGTGCGCAGGAACGTGGACTTGCCGCAACCTGACGGGCCGATAAATGCGGTAATGCTGTTTTCCTCAATGTCCATGTTGATATTGTGAAGGGCGTGGTGTTGTCCGTAATACAGATGTAAATCCCGAACTTCGATGATGCTCACGATCGTCAGCTCCCCCTTGATAGACTTCTGTTTTTAGTAGCGCTTCTGGTATTTGTTGCGCAAGTACACAGCTGTTGCGTTCAATGTGAACAGTACAATCAACAGAACAATAATGCCGGCAGCAGCAATCGCCCGGAACTCGTCTTGCGGTTTCGACGTCCAGCTGAAAATTTGAATCGGCAGAACCGTGAACGGATCAAGCGGCGAGGACGGGATAAAAGCGATAAACGTCACCGCCCCTACGACGATGAGCGGCGCCGTTTCCCCGATTGCACGGGACAGCGCAAGAATGAAGCCGGTCAAAATGCTGGGGAACGCAGCCGGGATCACGACCCCTTTGATGGTCTGCCACTTCGACGCCCCCAGTGCGTATGCGGCGTTGCGCATATGCTGGGGAACGGCGCGAATGGCTTCCTGGGAAGCGACCACGATGATCGGCAGCACCAAGAGAGCCATGGTCAGGGCACCGGAAAGAATGGTCCGGCCGAACAGGAAGCCCTCTACGAACAGACCGAGACCCAAGATACCGAAGACAATCGAAGGAACACCCGCCAGATTGTTGATGTTTACTTGCACGAGGTTGGTAAACCAGCCCTTTTGGGCGTACTCCTCCAGGTAGAGCGCTGTTCCAATGCCCAGAATGAAGGCGATCGGAGCGGTTAATCCGATAATCCACAAGCTTCCGAACAGCGCGGAAAGAATCCCCGCCTTGGAAGGGAAACGGGAAGCAAAGCTGGTGATGAACTGCCAGTCCAGCCAGCCGAGTCCGTCATTCAAAATGCGATATAACAAAATGCCCAGGGCCGCCACCCCTACCAGCGTAGCCAGCAAAAAGACGACGCGAGAGGCCGGGTCATAGATTTTTCGACGTATCAGGTTAGACGTTGACATCAATACTCCTCCTTGTAACGGCGCGTGATCCATTGCGCGATGATGTTTATGCCCAGCGTCAAAAGGAACAGAGTCATGCCAACTGCAAAAATGGTTTTATATTCGATGGAACCATGCTCGATGTCTCCGCCGCTTACCTGTACGATAAACGCGGTCATCGTCTGGATGCTTTCCAACGGATTGAGCGTCAGCTTCGGCGTTGCCCCTGCTGCAATCGTGACGATCATCGTCTCGCCGATTGCCCGCGAACAAGCCAACACGAACGACGAAATGATGCCGGAGAGACCTGCAGGCACGACTACCTTGGTCGCCACCTCCAGCTTGGTCGCACCCAGAGCGTACGCAGCGTCGCGCAAGGAACGCGGAACCGCCAGCATCGCATCTTCACTCAGCGAGGCGACCATGGGCAAAATCATGATACCCACGACAATACTTGCACTCAGTGCGTTGAACACGCCGGTTTCTGGAAAAATACTGCGAATGATTGGCGTTACGAAGGTCAGCGCAAAATAGCCGTACACGATGGTCGGAACACCAGCCAATACTTCCAGGATCGGTTTAATGGTCCGACGCACCCTGTCATGTGCGTATTCACTAAGATAAATAGCAGTCATAAGTCCGAATGGCAAAGCAACAAGACTTGCGCCAAGCGTAATCAAAACGGAACCGGACAGCAGCGACAGTATCCCAAAGTGCTGCGGAACAAACAGCGGTGTCCACTTGGTGTCCGTCAAAAACGAAAGAAGCGAAACCTCTTGAAAAAAGCCAATGGTTTCAAATAACAGAACCGCGACAATGCCAATCGTCGTAAGAACCGAAACGATGGCGCAAACAATCAAAAACAAGCGAATGCCAAACTCTCTGTTTTTCTTGTCGTTCTTCACGACGATTTGGCTTTTGTTCGCTCGTACGTCTTGACTCAAAACGAACGTTTCTTGTCTACCCAACGTGGAACAATCCCCTTTCTTCCTCCTGACACGTTGAAATGTGGCGCTATGTTGTTCATAACGCCACATTCCCCTTTGTCATCCTCAGGTCAGGATTACTGAATTTTGGCAAGCGATTCTTTGTATTTGTCCTCTGTCATTGGAACGTAGAATACGGATTTCACCAGTTCAGGCGCGTTCTCCAGATAGAATTGTACAAACGCTTTTACTTCCGGTTTTTCGAGGGATTTTTTGTTTACATAGATGAAGATCGGACGTGCCAGCGGCTTGTAGCTGCCGTCTTTAATTGTGTCAAATGAAGGAGTTACCGCTTTGCCGTCACCGCTATCGATCGGAACCAGCTTCAGCTTGTCTGCGTTCTCTTCATAGTACGCGTAACCGAAGTAACCCAGGCTGTTCTTGTCGCCGGCGATCCCTTGTACCAGAACGTTGTCGTCCTCGGAAGCAGTATAGTCAGGGCGGCTCTTCTTCGCTTCGCCAACGATTTCTTCCGTGAAGTATTCAAACGTACCGGAGTCGGTACCTGGGCCGTACAGTTTGATTTCTTCAGCTGGCCACTCAGGACGAACGTCTTTCCAGGTTTTTACCTTGCTGTCCGGTTCCCAGATCTTTTTCAGTTCGGCAACCGTCAGTTTGTCTACCCAAGTATTTTCCTTGCTTACGACAACGGAAATACCGTCGTAGGCAACCGGGATTTCAACGTATTCGATCCCTTTTTCTTTGGCAGCAGCCGCCTCTTTTTCTTTGATCGGACGGGAAGCGTTGCTGATGTCGGTTTCACCTGCAGTGAACTTTTTAAAGCCGCCGCCGGTACCGGATACCCCTACGGTTACTTGTACGCCTGGGTTTGCATTTTGGAATTCTTCGGCAGCTGCTTCCGTAATCGGGAATACAGTACTGGAACCGTCTACTTTAATGGTGCCGGACAGTTTGTTTTCAGCCGGAGCTGGGGCAGCAGCGTTATTGTTGGATTGTTCCGGTGCGGGGGCAGCGTTGTTGCCACAGCCTGCAAGCACGGCACCTGCCAGAGACAAAGCCAGCATCATACCACCGAATTTTTTCATGAGATGAAAATCCTCCTTGAAAATCGTTGTTTTGTTTTGTTCTTTACAGTACAAACTATACAGGTCGAATGTTGTTGAATTGTGATACTATTGTAAAGCTTTCTTTAAGATTCCCTGCGAAAGCACCATTTCATATAGAAAAGACTCGCGCTGATCGCACGAGTCCATAACGAATGTTCCTTCGTGAATAACCGTTTGCAAAACTGGCTAAGATGGTACTAACTCTATGCAAAGGAGTATGCATACATGGATAGATTGGCCTTGCTACTTGTCATCATTGGTGCTCTTAACTGGGGTCTCATCGGATTGTTCCAATTTGATCTGGTCGCTGCCCTTTTCGGAGGCGCAGATTCCCTTTTCAGCCGCATTGTGTATACACTGGTCGGCCTGGCGGGAATCTGGTGCTTAAAGCTGCTTTTCACCGAACGACAGCGAACCTAACACCAAGTAAGAAAACCCACCCGGCATTAGCTAGTTACTCCTGAAAAAATCGTTTTTTGGCAGAAGCATCTCATTGTGGTGAATCTCAGGGGGCTACTGTGTAACTGTATCCGTTAATCGTTGCTTATTTGGCCATTTGGGCTGCTCTTCTGAGGTTATGAGCCCAGATTCCGAA
>NZ_JBIYSM020000066.1:0-13488 GCF_044759095.2 Brevibacillus soli | reverse complement strand
CACTGGGGCACTTTATTTGATATTCAAGTGACATTTTCACTGAACAGATAAGGTGACATTTTCACAGACTATTGACATTTAAGCGGTGGGGGCTGAGTCGATAAAAAAAAATCACCCGGCAGCTTGGGCGGGTATTTGGCGTTAGAGAGGCTGAAAAGATGTGATCACGTTCTCTGCTAGTTTCAGATACTTATCAAATTTCTCTTGATCAGCCGTGTAGCTAATAATGTAGGCTACGTTGTCCTTGATGAAGTAAGTCTGCAGAAATTTTATTCTATAGATCCCTTGATCCCCTGTATAAATAATTTGTTTTGCAGGGATATTGGAGATGACCAAATCCTTCGTCTCAACAAGTTCATAATTTGTCACAAACTTTTCAAGTCCACGAATATTGGAGTCTACATACTGATCCAGCGTCTTGAATTCGTTGTTCTCCAAATCTTGCAAACCAATGCTGACATTTTCCTGAAACCCGTCTGATTCGCTCTCTTTTTGTGAAAGGAATATCGCAACTGCGCCGAGAGACTCGGTAGCGATTGACCATTCTTTGGGGTAGATAAAACAAAAACCGATGTGCATGTGTTAGCACCATCGGTCATGGCATTTCCTTTTGTACCTTCGCAATCATTTGCCCCATCAAGAGCGTTTTGCCCACTTCAACGCCCTCCGCCCACTCCAGTTGGTCGGACTCAAACACCAGGATAACCGTCGAGCCGAACTCGAACCACCCCAATTCGTCTCCCTTGCCGTACCGGGGGCTTTCGGCGATTGGCTCGCTTGCATGCCGACCTCGTTTTACGTTGGTGGTTGCGGTATTATACGCCACCTTGACGCTGCCGACAAACAGGGCGCCCACCTTTACAACCGCGACACAGCCCATGTTTTCTGTCTCCACAAAGGTGACCAGCCGTTCGTTCCGGGCAAACAAGTTCTCCACATTTTCAATCCCCAGTTTGTTTACCGGATACAGGCGCCCTGGCAAATAGCTGTATTTTACCAACCGGCCGGACACAGGCATGTGAATCCGGTGATAATCCCGCGGGCTGAGGTAAATCGTGATGAACTTCCCTCCGTAAAAGCGCTGCGCTGCTTCCGGCGTATCCCCCAACAATTCGCACAGGTTGTACTGTTTGCCTTTTGCCTGAATCAGCGTTCCCTGTCGGATGTCACCCATCTGGGAGACCGTCCCGTCAACAGGGCTGACGACGACGTCCTCGCCCGGGGCGATCGGTCGCACTCCCGGCTTCAATCTCCGGCAGAAAAATTCCTTTAGACTGCGGTACTCTTTTATCGGTTTTTCTACGATCGACTCATCGATGTTGTAGAGGCGGACGTACCTGCGGATGGCCAGCCTGCTAAAGCGGGATGCCGTAATTTTGCCCATCGTTCTCGACATCGCGTTTTGCGGCAGACGATGGATTAGACCAGGAAGCAGTTTCTTGCGCATAAGCCATCTCCTTGTTTCATTCCGTTCAATGCCATACTCATACTCTATCATTACTTCGGCAGAGGAGTAAACCCTGCTCTACAGGACCAGAGAACGTTTTCATTCGTTACCCGCCTGTACTATAATTATTTTTATTACGAAGCCAAGGGAGTAAGGGGTATGCCACAGCGCAGCATCTCAGATTTGATTCAACGGTACGGAGACGTACTGGCCAGCTTTTTCAATCACCTGTCCGACATGATTTTTCTGTTAAAAGTGGAAGAGGGACCGCGCTTCCGCTACGTCATGATGAATCCGGCGGCCATGCGGGCTGCTTCGCTGACAGAGGAGGCGTACGGCAAATGTATTGAAGACGTATATCCGGAAGAGATGGCAGCGTTCCTCAACAACAAGTACTATAAAGCGGTTGTCTCCAGGGAACCGATTACCTTTATTCACAGCGGAGAGGTCGTCGGCGAGTCCATTCTCACGCCGATTTTCAACGAAGCAGGCGAGTGCACCCACGTCTTTTCCGTTACTCGCGATGTTACGGAACAAAAAAAGCTGGAGCAGCAGTTGGAATTCATGGCCTACCACGACATGCTGACGGGCCTGCCGAACCGCCGTCTCCTCATGGACAGACTGCAGCAGGCAATCTCCAAAGCGAAAAGGCTGGAGCACTCCATTGCCGTTCTCTATCTCGATTGCGACCACTTCAAGTTAATCAACGATACCTGGGGTCACGACGTGGGCGATGAGTTCCTGCAAATATTGGCCAAGCGGCTGAAATCATGCGTGCGGGACATGGATACGGTGGCGCGCATCGGCGGTGATGAGTTCGTGATTGTTCTCACCCCCATCCATTCCCCCGAGGAAGTCGTCCGAGTCGCGCAGAGGGTCTTGGATTCCCTGCAGCAGCCCTGGCAGATGAAACAGCAGCAATTTTCGCTCAGTACCAGTATTGGCATCTCCCTGTTTCCCTTCGACGGCGAAGACTCGAGCAGCCTGCTGAAAAACGCGGACAGGGCCTTGTATCTGGCAAAGGCGGACGGACGGAGCCAGTACCGGTTCTACAGCAACATCTCTACAGCCACTTCACGGAATGAAGCGAAACAACAAGAGTGAAAAGACCGAGAACAAAAAGCTGATCAAGTAAAGCAGAACCACCGTCTGTTTGGCCGAAAAGCCGCGAGACATCAGACGGTGATGAACGTGACGGCGATCCGCCTGATACATGGGCGAACCTGCCAGCAGCCGGCTGATCATCACCTGCAGGGTATCCATCACCGGCAAACCGAGAGCCAGCACCGTTACGACCAACGAGATCAGCGTTGCCCCTTTCATCGCCCCTTCCAACGAGATGATGGCCAAGGCAAACCCGAGAAACGTGGAGCCGGCGTCCCCCATGAACAGTTGCGCAGGGTAGAAGTTAAACCGCAAAAAAGCAAGCGTCGCTCCGACCAGCACAACCGCAAGCAAAGCAGTCAAGCTCTGTCCTTTTCCATATGCGATAATGAAAAGGGCGATGGCCGAGAATGTGGTCACCCCTGCCGCCAAACCATCTACTCCATCAAGAAAGTTGACCATGTTGATCAAGCCGACAATCCACAGCACAGTAGCCAAAAAGGAAATCCACGGTGCAAACGCGTAGTATTGGCCAGGATCTCCACCAAGCCAGGAAAGGCTCATCCCGCGGAAACGAATGTCCATGAGATACGCAAAGGCGGCAACCAGGAGCTGCACCGTCAATTTGGGCAAAACGGGAAACTCCCGTCGTTTTGCTTTGAAGCGATCGTCCACACAACCGATGCCAATTAATACGGCACCTCCCATGATCAAGACCGCAACAAGTTTTTGCACCCCTGCAAAGAAAACGATCGTAATGGCGGCACCGGCAAACATCGCCAGCCCTCCGGACAACGGCATGGGCCGGTCATGTCCCTTTCGCCCGACCGGGATGTCCAGCAGATCGGTTTTCCACGCCAGCTTTTTCGCAAGCGGCATCAGTACATTCACAAGAAAAAAGGCAGCCAAACAGGGAACCAGGTACAGAAGCAAAGCGGCACCACCTGCCTCCAACGTGTTATTGGTACTAGTTTGAGCGAAAGTTGCGGATTTCATAAAAAGCTTCTGTCGAAGCCCTTTCGTAGAGGCTGGTTCTTCCTTAGAGGAAGTTTTTTATGCCTTCCGGAAAGTGTAAGACACTGATGCGTTAACGCTGCAGCAAACTTACACGACAAAGAAAAGCCGTTCCTCGAAGGAAACGGCTTTTTTTGTACGGGTTTGTGCCCGTGGAACAGTGATTACAGAAGCTCCGAGACCAACTTCGCCTGTGTGAACAGGAGCAGGTAATCCGGGCCGCCCGCTTTGGAGTCGGTACCAGACATGTTGAATCCGCCAAACGGGTGAACGCCAACCAGTGCACCGGTGCACTTGCGGTTGAAGTACAGGTTGCCCACGTGGAATTCGGTGCGCGCTTTTTCCAGGTGTGCGCGGTTGCGGCTGATCACAGAGCCAGTCAGACCGTATTCGGTGTTGTTGGCGATTTCCAGAGCATGATCGAAGTCACGAGCCTTGGTAAACGCCACTACAGGACCAAAGATTTCTTCCTGCATGATGCGTGCTTGCGGATCTACGTCTGCAAACACGGTTGGCATGATGAAGTAGCCGCTGTCCGGACCTTTTTCGCCGCCGGCCATCAGCTTGCCTTCTTTTTTACCGATCTCGATGTATTCGAGAATCTTGTTGTACGCTTTGTCGTCAACGACCGGACCCGTGTAAAACTCAGGGTTCACCACGTCGCCCACGGTCAGTGTCTTGGTCAGTTCCACCACGCGGTTCAACACTTGGTCATATACATCCTGGTGAACGATCGCACGGGAGCATGCGGAGCACTTCTGACCGGAGAAGCCGAATGCAGAAGCGACGATGGCTTGTGCTGCCAGTTCCAGATCGCAGTCGTTGTCCACGATGATGGAGTCTTTACCGCCCATCTCGGCAATCAGGCGCTTGATCCATTTTTGGCCCGGACGATGTTTTGCTGCCAGCTCGTTGATGCGCAGACCAACGTCACGGGAACCGGTGAAGCTGATGAAACGAGTCAGCGGATGCTCAACGAGGTAGTCGCCGATTTCGCTGCCGGAACCAGGCACAAAGTTGACGACACCTGCCGGCACGCCTGCATCTTCCAGAATTTCCATGAACTTCGCAGCAATGACCGGAGTGGTGGAAGCCGGTTTCAGTACCACCGTGTTGCCTGCTACAAGAGCAGCCGTAGTCATCCCGACCATGATCGCCAGCGGGAAGTTCCACGGCGGGATCACGATGCCGACGCCCAACGGGATGTAGTACAGCTCGTTGTCTTCGCCAGGGATGCGGGTAAGCGGATGGCGCTCAGCCAGCTTATCCATTTGATGGCCGTAGTACTCCATGAAGTCGATTGCTTCCGCAGTGTCTGCGTCAGCCTCGGCCCAGCTTTTGCCCGCTTCTTTTACCAGCCAGGCGGAGAATTCGTGTTTGCGGCGGCGCAGGATGGCAGCCGCTTTGAACAGGTAGCGGGAACGCGCTTGCGCAGGAACAGCCTTCCAGCTTTCAAACGTTTGCGCAGCTACCTGGATCGCTTTTTCCGCAAGCGTTTGGTCAGCCTGAGAGACGATCCCGACCACTTGTTCTTTATTGGAAGGGTTGATGGAGCGAGATTTCTTTTCGGTTTTGATGCGTTCGCCACCGATGATCAAATCGTACTCGCGGCCCAGTTCGCTTTCCACTTTGGCCAGCGCTTCTTCAAACGCCTTTTTGTTTTCAGGCAGCTTAAAGTTGGTAAATGGTTCGTTCTTGAATTCCACTTTCATGTTTGTCGCCTCCTCAACGGTTTCTACCAGGGTAACGTAACAACCATAACGGTAATGCAAGGTTCATACCAACATTGCCGTAAAAGCACAATCGTGCATAGTGTTTGCATTTTGGCGAAAAATCAACAGCATAAAGACAGATAAGCGTTTAAACACAAGTGTTGAAAAAGTGTTTATTAATGAACAAATATGTGCATTCAAAACGGGTCGATGCCCACTGAAACATGGCTTCTTAAGAAAACCCAGCCGACTTTAGCTAACGCTGGTGTCGGCTGGGGCCCCAAACCCTTTCCTTGTGGCTGTATTCGATGTCCCAATGTTATAAATTCTTATATACCGAAGAAAAAACGCCCTGCGTTCGTTGACGGATACGAAAGCAAGGCGTATTTCTTATTTCCGATAAATGTGCATATACGGCTCACCGTTCGTCGGCCGGATGTAGATGGCCAGCGGATGGTTGATGGACTGCACGTACAGGTTGATGTGAACGTCCTTGTCGAACAACTGGTTGACCGCCGCAGCGGCATACTGGGTAAACTGCAGCACTTCCGTTCGGGAGTCGTACTCCGCCGTAGCCGTAATGGTCAGCTCCGTCAATTTTCCGCCCATAAACCGGCCCACTCCGGTCAAACCGATATACTCGCCAAAAAACGACTGGGTTTGCCGCATCAGCTTGTCATACTGAAGAGAAGCCTCGGGGTATTTTTGTTCTACCGCGTCTCCTGGGAACAGGTGATACTCCTCATCAATCGGCTGCCATTTGGCGATGGCGCTTTCGTTGGCATTTACCGTACCCGTCAGGATAAATCGGCCCGGTACAAGTGTTGAACTCCTCTCCGGAACCTGATACAGCGCGATCACCATGGGGATTTTCGGATTATCGACGCGGACCGCCTGAACGATTCGGGAAGCCAACTGCTTCCCTTTCGCGCGAAGCTCATCCGTGGTGTAAACCTTTTCCTGCCCCGTAGCATCCTGGTAGACCGGCGACAGGGACAAGCCGAGCACCATTCCAGCCAACTGTTGTTTCTCCTTGTCCAGATAGTCGTGTTCCAGTACATGCACGAGCAGCTGCGGCCCCTTGTCCGGGTTCATCCCCGCCGGATCGTTCTTTACCCGGGAGAGCCATGCCTCTACCTGTTCACGCTTGATCTGCTGTCCCTCCTGAAACAGGTAATCGGTTGTCGGAAACGTTTCCCGCGCGATTTCCAAAAGTCCCAGTTCCAGGCGGCTAAAGTCAATCCGATAGCTTCGTTCCGACAGCATTCCTCTCGTTTGATTCTGTTTGTATGGCGGCATACTGCCGTAGTAGTCTTCTGACACTTCCACCACAGGGGAGATGGAAGGAGTGGCCGGTTCCGGAACATCCTCTTTCAGCCCCGGCAGCAGGGAGCAGCCGGTCAATAACGACAGCAAAAGGGCCGCAGCGATCAACATGTATCTTTTCCTACCTGTTTTCATAACAAAAACTCCTACCTGCTCGGGCGCTCTTCCTTGATGTCGGCTTACAAACTGAACTCGCGCCCGAACGATTTTTCAAACTTCAGCTTTTTCTCCTTGGACTATTCCCATTTCATCCAGTTGTCCTGAGAAAGCGCATATACGAACGCCGATTCCCCGATGCCCACCCATTTGTAGTCGCCCATTCCCGGCGCGATTACAATGAGTTTTTCCGGTGCTTTGGCAGAAAGGAGACGCCATTCCCCGGCTGTCTTCTGTACAATTCCCTGTTCCGTCGCGACTGCAACGGTGCCGTCCCGCCTGTCTACGGCAAGCGAGTAGATTTGCTCCACGTCAGGGAGGTTTTCCGTCTCCCACGTCTCGTTCTGGTTATAGAGAAGTCCGTATTGGGTGGCTACGTAAAGACGGTTTTCAGCGGCGTTGTAATCCATTGCGTACACTTCCTGGTCGAGAGGGAGCCACAGCTTCCACTGATCTCCCCCGTTGGTCGACTGGTAGATCCCTTCACCGGTAACAAAGGCGAACAAGCGAACGTGGTCGCCCTCGCGTATGCCGGTAAAACTGTGGATGTTCGGGGTGTCAGGCAGGCCGGCATTCGCTTCCTTCCACGTTTTTCCCCCGTCCGTTGTACGCTTCACTCCGTAAATGCCGCCGACGTATATATGGTCTTGTTTTTCCGGATCCACATACCAGCCAGACACATCTTCCTGCTCGAGGGCGGGCGAGAGCAGTGCCCACAATCCGTTTCCGACAGAACTGTAGAGCCCGGCGTGCGTCCCTACCCAGATACTCTGCGAATCGGACGTCATCGCCAGGTTGTGCACCACTTCCCCTTTTTGCAACACGTCCTGATACGTCAAGTCTCCGGGCAGCTTTGCCGCTGCCACCGGAGCGGGCGGTTTCGGTTTTCCCAGTTCTTTTTCGCCGCCGCATCCGGTCAACATCATCATCACAGCCAGAACGATTCCCCACTGGCGTACACCTTTCATTCGACCATCACTTCCCTTGCCGAATTCACTTTTCCTTATGGTGTCGATCTCTCATTCAGCATTTGCAAGAAGCCCGCTTCGTCCATCACGGCGACGCCCAGCTTTTCCGCCTTCTCCAGCTTGGAGCCGGCTTTTTCCCCGGCGATCACCAAATCCGTCTTTTTGCTGACGCTTCCTGTTACTTTTCCGCCCAATCGGGCAATCTTTTCCTCGGCCTCCTGACGGGACATGCTCGCCAATGTTCCGGTCAGCACGATCGTCTTGCCCGCAAACGGAAGATCTTCCCCGCCTTCGATCCGGACGCCCTTGTACGTCATGTTCACCCCGGCTGCCTTTAACCGTTCGACGACCGCCTGGGCCTGCGGCAGCGCGAAGTAGTTTACGATGCTGGCTGCCATTTTCGGACCAATTTCATCAATCCGGGTGAGTTCTTCCTCGCTCGCCTGCATGATTGCGTCCAGGTGGCCAAAGTGTTCCGCAAGCACCTTCGCCGCTTTGGCTCCGACGAGACGGATACCCAGGCCAAAAAGGAGCCGTTCCACCGAATTTTCCTTGCTCGCCTCAATGGCTGCAAGCAGGTTGTCGACCGACTTCTCGCCCATTCGCTCCATCTGCAGCAGAACCTCTCGCTGCTGGTGCAGGTAGTAGAGGTCGGCAACGCTGTGAATGATGCCCTCATGATACAGCTGAGCCACCAGCTTTTCCCCCAGCCCTTCGATATTCATGGCCTGGCGGGAAACGAAGTGAATGATGCCCTCGCGAATCAGGGCAGGGCACATCGGGTTGATGCAGCGCAGGGCCACTTCCTCCTCGATTCGGACCAGTTCGCTTCCGCATTCCGGGCAATGGGTCGGCATCTGGAAGGGAACCTCGCTACCCGTGCGGCGTTCCGGGAGAACCGCCACAATTTCCGGGATGATGTCCCCGGCTTTTTTGACGACGACGTGGTCGCCGATCAACAGGCCTTTTTCCCGAATGATGTCTTCGTTGTGCAAGGAGGCGCGCTTCACCGTGGTTCCGGCCAGGCTGACCGGCTTCAACAGCGCGGTAGGGGTAACGGCCCCCGTACGGCCGACGCTTACTTCGATTCCCTCGAGGATGGTCACCGCCTCTTCTGCCGGAAACTTGTAGGCGATGGCCCAACGCGGGCTTTTTGCCGTAAAACCAAGCTCCTGCTGCTGGGCGTAGCTGTCCACTTTAATGACAATGCCGTCAATTTCGTACGGCAGCTGGGGACGCTTCTCCGTCCAGCTGTTGGTAAATTCGATGACGTCATCGATGCTGTCAAACACCCGTCGTTCGGGATTTACCTTGAAGCCCAGCGATTCCAGCAGGTTGAGCCCTTCGCTGTGGGATTCCACCGTCTCTCCCTGCAAGTCTCCAATCCCGTATATATACGTATCCAACGAACGGGAGGCAGCGATTTTCGGATCCAGCTGACGTAAAGAACCGGCCGCCGAGTTGCGCGGGTTGGCGAACAGTGCCTCTCCCCGTTCCTCCCGCTCCTTGTTTAGTTTCTCAAACGCTCGCTTCGGCATATACGCCTCGCCGCGAACCTCCAGGGTCAGCGGACGGGTGAGCCGAAGCGGTATGGAACGGATGGTTCTCAGGTTCTGCGTAATGTCTTCGCCCGTCTGCCCGTCGCCCCGCGTCGCTCCCTTGACAAACACCCCGTTTTCATAATGAAGCGAGACGGCGAGCCCGTCGATTTTCAGCTCGCATACGTAGCGCACCGGTTGGTTCCCTACGATCTGACGCACACGCCGGTCGAAGTCGCGCAGGTCCGCTTCGTTAAAGGCGTTGCCGAGGCTCAGCATCGGGGTCTTGTGCTCCACTTTTTCAAAAAACGGCAGGGGTTCTCCACCCACTCGCTGCGTTGGTGAGTCCGGCGTCACCATGTCGGGAAACAGGTTTTCAAGGTCCTGCAGTTCCCGCATGAGCATGTCGTACTCCTGGTCGGTAATTTCCGGCCGATCCTCTATAAAGTAAAGACGATTGTGCTTCTCGATTTGTTCCCGCAAAACGCGAATCCGTTCTTCTGCCGTCAATCGATCCATCGTTTCCTTCATCCTTCCACTAGATTACGCCCGTTCAATCGGGGCAAACTTGGCCAGCAGCTTTTTAATTCCGGTGGGGCTCGGGAATGCGATGTCCAGCTCCGTGTCGTCCCCCGATCCTTTCACGCTGACGACCGTGCCTATCCCCCATTTGCCGTGCTTCACTTTTTCGCCCACTTTCCAATCAATTCCTGCTCCGCCGCCGTGTCCGGGCAGTTTGGTTGGCTGTGAGGCTGCGGGGCGGACAAATCCAAAGGAGGAAGCACCAGCCGCCCGAGCGGCTCCAAACGGACGGGACTCGCTTTCCCGCTGACCGAACACGCCGGTACGGGCAAAGCTGTTTTGCATCACAGGGCTGCCCTCCATCAGCTCCGCCGGAATTTCCTGCAAAAACCGGGACGGCGGGTTGCTGTTGGTCCGGCCAAACAACGTGCGCATCCGGGCAGCCGTCAGGAAGAGCTTTTCCTCGGCACGGGTGATGCCCACGTAGGCAAGGCGCCGCTCCTCTTCCATTTCGCTGTCGTCAAACAGCGCCCGGCTGTGCGGGAAGACGCCTTCCTCCATTCCGACGAGGAAGACGACGGGGAATTCCAATCCTTTTGCGCTGTGCAGCGTCATGAGGATGACCTGTCCTTCCGCAGACGCCTCCTCTTCCGCCCCTCCCTCTTCGGTAAGCGTGTCGATGTCGGCCACCAGGGCGAGGTCAGTAAGGAAAGCAAGCAGGCTCTTGTCCTCGCTCTTCCGTTCAAACTCCTGGGTAACGGACAGCAGCTCTTCGATGTTCTCCAGACGCGCCGTCGCTTCCAGCGTTTTCTCCTCTTTGAGCGCTTCACGGTAGCCTGTGCGTTTCAATACTTCCTCTACCAGCTCGGTCACCGTCAAGTAGTCAGTCATCTGCATCAGGTTGCTGATCATCTCACTGAAGGCAGCGATCGCGTTGGTCGTCCGTGCCGGCAAGCCCATGTAGCCCACTTCCTGAATCGCTCCAAACAGGGACAAGCCGTGTGCCGTGGCGTAACTCTGCAGCTTTTCTACCGTCGTCTCGCCGATATTGCGCTTCGGAACGTTGATAATCCGCGCCAGGCTGATGTCATCGTCCGGATTGGAGATGAGTCGCAGATACGCGAGAATGTCTTTAATCTCTTTGCGGTCATAGAACTTGGTGCCGCCTACGATCGTGTACGGAATGCCGGATTTGATCAGCACTTCCTCGATCACGCGCGACTGGGCATTCGTGCGGTACAGCACGGCAAACTTGTCATAGCGTTTGTATGCAGGCAGCTGCTGCTTGATCGTCTGAACGATGAAATACGCCTCATCATGCTCGGAATCGGCCTGGAAGCAGGTAATCTTGTCGCCGGCCGGATTTTCCGTCCAGAGGTTTTTTTCCTTGCGGGTGACGTTGTGCGCAATGACCTTGTTTGCCGCCTGCAGGATGGTTTTCGTCGAACGGTAGTTCTGCTCCAGTTTGATCAATTTCGCTTCCGGATAGTCCTTTTCAAAGTTCAAAATGATGGAAATGTCGGCGCCCCGCCACTTGTAGATGCTCTGGTCGGCGTCGCCCACGCAGCAGACGTTGCGGTAGCGGTCTGCCAGCATGGAGATCAGCATGTACTGGGCGCGGTTGGTATCCTGGTACTCGTCCACGTGAATGTAGCGAAACTTCCTCTGATAGTATTCCAGTACTTCCGGCACTTCCTTGAACAGCCGTACCGTGGTCATGATCAGGTCGTCAAAGTCGAGCGACTGGTTGCTGCGCAATTTTTTCTGATAGGATTCGTACACCTGAGCCGTCACTTTTGACAGGGGATCACCCGCCCGCTCGGCGTACTTTTTCGGGTCGAGCAGCTCGTTTTTTGCGCCACTGATCGCGGAGAGAATCGCCCGAGGCTCAAACTTTTTCGTATCCAGATTGAGGTCTTTCATGCACTGCTTTACCACCGACAGCTGATCGCCGGCATCGAGAATGGTAAAGCTGCGGGAAATGCCCAGACGGTCAATGTCGCGGCGCAGTATCCGCACGCAGAGCGAGTGGAACGTGGAAATCCAGATCTCTTCCGCACCGTTCCCCACGATGGAAGCCACGCGGTTTTTCATCTCCCGCGCAGCCTTGTTGGTAAAGGTAATGGCAAGGATGCTCCAGGGTGCCACCTGCTTTTCCCCGATCAGGTAGGCAATGCGCTGCGTCAATACCTTTGTCTTGCCGCTCCCTGCTCCCGCCAGGATGAGCACCGGTCCTTCCGTGGTGAGGACGGCCTCTTTCTGCTGCGGGTTCAACCCGGCCAAAACTTTCTCTATCGTCGACATATGTAGAATCCACCTTTCTTGCTTCGTCGGTTATAGCGCCCCGTTCTGGGGCACACGCCGACACGGGCAACTCCAGAAAAACGAAATCATATGTTCCTATTTTCGCATAGATTAAGACCGAGTGCCAGTTTTATTGGGCAACAAAAAGGCCGCTCCAGTCAGGAACGGCGGGCATGTGAATGCATCTTGTGATCCCTGACCTCTGGCAAAAGCGGCTCGTACATCATGATCGCGTGATTCTCTGTCACAAACTCGTCGTCCAAACATTCACCTTCCAGACTGAACACCCTGCGATACAATCGGTTGTGCCGATCATACCCGCCCCAAACCGCGGGTGTGATCCAATGCTCCTGTTCGTACACCTCATAGCGTCGGGTGGGCGGATGAACGGATCGTATGCAGCGTCATCCAGTAGATCAGATTGGAGAGTTGGCAGAGACCTCCCCCTGTGCCTGCAATCACTCTTCCGTGTGACAGCAGCATGCCTTTGCGATACCCTTGTCGCCGAGTCGGTTTCCCGATCAGGCGCCAGTACGAAAAAGTTTCGCCAGGATAAATGACCACTCCGTTCAACTGGCGGACAGCAATGCGCAGGTTGGTTACCTTATTCATTTGCATCCACATCTCCACGTCTTTTAACTTGCGCAACAGGGGAGTATGGTGCTGTGCATGGACGTACGGCAGTGGTTCCTGCTGCTTGTGTCGGGCATAGCGAACACGACCGGACCACCACTCCAGGTACCGCTTGAGCCGATAGTATGGTACACCCAGAAACAGCCGCAAGCGTCCTCTATGGATTGGTTTCATGCTTTCCTCCTTCGAAAGATGCTCTGTTCTGGTTATATGGACTGAAAAAAGGAAGGTTTCGTTTCAACAAAAGACGGCACCCGCCTTAAAAACCGAGTGCCGCCAGAGAGTGCATTTACTCCAACTGCTGGTTCGAATCTTCCGCCATGTGCTTTTCGGCGTAGGCGATCATCTTCTTCACCATATTCCCACCGATCAGGCCCACTTCACGAGTGGTCATGTTCTCCCAACCGCGCTGCTCAATGTCATCGTCCAGACCAAGCTCCTTGGCTGTCTCAACCTTTAAACGATCCATTGCCTGCTCTGCTTGTGGAACAACCAGTCGGTTTCTGCTCAAGAGCAATGCACCTCCTGACGGTTAGTGTGCTCCACCATCAAGAAAACCCACCCGGCATTAGCTATCCTCGACCCACTCGGCGTTAGCTATCGCTGTGCCGAGTGGGGTCCCTTTCTTCGCCGGGCGGGGCCCCGAACACTTTCCAAGCGGCTGTATGGGATGTCCATTTTTATAAATTCTACCCTGAAAATCTAAGTGACTTAGAACAGGCCTTTTTGGCAATAGCAAACTAAGCCCCCGTTGCTTCGTTTTT
>NZ_JBIYSM020000065.1:0-14256 GCF_044759095.2 Brevibacillus soli | reverse complement strand
CAATGTGATTATCTCCTGTCCCATGGTGACATTTTCATAGAACAGTTACACAGTGACAATATCACAGAACAATAACATTAGGGAAATAAAAGGTCTTGAAAAATGCGTGATTATCTGCTATGATAATCAATGCTGAGAGGCATGCTGGTGTAGCTCAGCTGGTAGAGCAGTTGATTCGTAATCAACAGGTCGCAGGTTCGAGTCCTGTCACCAGCACCATTTGTCCATACATAAAAGCAGGGGAGACCCTGCTTTTTTTAGCATATAGGAAATTATAAAATTGGACATCCCATACAGACACTAAGAAAGTGTTCGGGGCCCCGCCCGGCGAAGCGTTAGCTAATGCCGGGTGGGTTTTCTTATTTGTATTCGATCAGCAGCGCGGCAGGGGAGCGCTGCTTTTTTGTTTGCCATTTGTCCCATTAAGTGCATAACGTAGGAATAATTCTTTCCACCGTTAAAAATAATAAAAAAACATGTTAACAGGGGGCCAGATTATGACAAAATTCAGCGCCTGGAACAAACAGTTTATTTCAGGTGAATGGCGGGAAGGCAGAAGCAGGGATACCTATGAGGACAAAAACCCATATAATGACGAAACGCTGGTGAAAATTCGTTTGGCAAATCTCGACGACACGAACGAAGCCTACGAGTCAGCAAAAAGGGCGCAAAAAGAGTGGGCAAAGGTAAACCCTTATGAGCGTTCCCGAATAATGGAAAGGTCGGCGGAACTGCTCTCAGACAGACGTCAGGAAATGATTGAAATTATCACGACGGAAACGGGTAGTTCCGTAGTGAAAGCCAATGTTGAAATTGATTTTGCCATGGCCATTATAAAAGAGGCAGCCACGTTCCCTATTCGTATGAAAGGACATATCCTGCCGTCTCTGATTCCTGGAAAAGAGAACCGAATCTATCGAATCCCGGCTGGTGTGGCAGGGGTGATTAGCCCGTTTAACTTTCCATTTTATCTTTCCATGCGTTCCGTCGCCCCCGCACTTGCGACAGGGAACGGAGTGGTGCTCAAGCCCGATTCCCAAACGATGATTGCAGGAGGTCTCTTTATTGGCAAACTGTTTGAAGATGCGGGGATTCCCAAGGGACTTCTAAACGTCGTTGTCTTCAATCCTGATGAAATCGGAGATGCGTTTGTGGAACACCCGATTCCACGCATTATCTCATTTACCGGTTCTACGCAAGTCGGAAGACATATTGGGGAACTGTGCGGAAAGAATTTAAAACGGGTCGCTCTTGAGCTCGGCGGCAACAACGCCATGATTGTTCTAGCCGATGCTGACATTGAAAAGGCGGCTGGAGCGGCGGCATTTGGCAAGTTTATGCACTCGGGACAAATTTGCATGGCAATCAATCGGGTGATTGTCGATCAAAAGATATACGAACCCTTCTTGGAGGCGTTTATCCGAAAAGCGAAATCGATTCCATACGGTGATCAGTCAAACCCTGACACAATAATAGGACCCCTTATCAACTCGAAACAGGTCGACCGTATCCTCGCCCTGATCGAAAAGAGCAAAAGCGAGGGTGCCAAGGTGGCATTGGAAGGGAGCGTCAACGGAAACGTCATGAGTCCGTTTATTCTGAGGGATGTCACCAACGATATGACGGTCGCGCAGGAAGAAATCTTCGGTCCGGTTGCTTCCGTTATATCCGCGAAAGATGAGGAAGATGCAATCCGTATTTCCAATGACAGCCCTTATGGCTTAAGCGGTGCTGTGTATGGCGGACGTCTTGAACATGCCATTGAAGTGGCCAAACGTGTTGAAACAGGCATGATTCATGTCAACGACCAAAGTGTCAACGATGAACCCATTATTGCATTCGGTGGTGAAAAATCTTCTGGTCTGGGTAGGTACGGAGGAGAGTGGGCGCTTGACGAATTTACCACTGTAAAATGGATTTCCGTACAAATTCAAGACAGGAAATATCCCTTTTAGCAAGAAAATAGTTTACTTGTACGACAATCCATGAGCCAACTTTATATTCAAGTCTCACTGATGGAAATCCGTGAGACTTTCTTCCTTGTTGGAAGGAGTCATTCTATTTGGGAAAAAATTCTTAAGAAGGGCGCGTGGTTTCGGTTGAAGATCCCATTGTCTTATCAGTTTTCTGAATTCGATTGTGCTCCTGTCACTTTTTTAAACGCATTCCTTTACTTATTTGATCGTACGATGACGGAACCGTCCATGATACAAAATATATTCCAATACTCATTAGATCTATCGGATCGGAAAGGTGAAATAGGAAAAGGCGGTACCTCAGTTGATGCTGTAAGACAGATAACCAACTGGCTAAATACTTACAGTCAGGATAAAAAATTAGGTTTCACGTGTACTTTCTTGATGGAAGATGAAGTGAACTTCATAAAGAATGAAAATATCAAAAATTACATAAATAAAGGTGTCGGCATTACAACGGTCTGTATTACCGAAGGAATGTATCATTATATCTTGGTTGTGAAAATAGATAAAGATTATGTTTATTTCTTTGATCCATATTATACTGATGACAAACAAGATCAGGATGATATTGAGTATGTGTATGACAAGCCTGCCGAATATAACCGAAGAGTGAAACTGGATTGGTTTACAAGTCATGAAGAGAGGTTTTATTCTTTAGGGAAGATGGAAAGAAGAAAGTTGATATTGATAAACAAATGATTTGTTTGGTTGATATTGCAAAAGTTGCCTTCATTTTTCATTCATACAAAAAAAGTTCAGGGATAGTCTAATGGTACGCTATTTGTTGTTGGGAGGGTATTGGCTTGCGTATCACATTATTCGTTCTGTCTCTGTTCTTTTTGGCAATCGGATGCACCCAGCAGTCCAATCCACAGACTAAAGCCAAGTCTGCAGAAGAAGATCCGATGTGCAATCCGACTCCGGTTCGCTACTTTTATTTGGAACAAAAAGCGAAGTCGATTACGGAACAAGTAAAAGGCATTGATCAAGCTGTTGCCGTGCAAATCGACGATGAATTGGACGTCGCCATTGAGGTAAGCAACTTCAATCGCCTCCGATTGGAATCCATACGAAAGGAAGTATCTCGGAAATTAAAAGAAGAATTTCCAAAAACAAAGATTCATGTTACTTCCGATAAGAAGTTAATTAATGAACTGCAGAAACTAAGCAATACTCCCTGGTCCACCAAAAAGAAAAAAGCGTGCAGGCAAAAGAAAAAGCTCAAACAAATTGAAAAACAGATGAATGGATAAACCAAGCAGGGGCATCCCTGCTTTTTTGAGTGTATAAGAATTTATAAATTTGGACATCCCATACAGCCGCTAGAAAAGTGTTCGGGCCCCCGCTCGGCGAAGAAGGGGACCCCACTCGGCACAGCGATAGCTAACGCCGAGTGGGTCGAGGATAGCTAATGCCGGGTGGGTTTTCTTATTGACAAAATAATAGGTAAATCATGTAACTGGAAAAAACTAACAAACGTCTTAAGTAGGTGAGTATGAAAAAATATCGGATGTACAGGGAGGGACCATGAGCAAACGACTTATTGTTGTTTTTTTCCTTTTGCTTCTCTTGCAACCGTATCCTTTTGTATGGAGTGCCGAACAAGTATCAGCACTGTCGAAGCAGCCAATAAAGACAGTCGTGACAGACCGGTTTGAAACGGGTGTGGTACTTACAAAAAAAGTTTTGTTGCCAAACGGCGATCTTTACTGGATGAAACGTCTCGAATTTACTTCGGATCATCGTGAACCCTACACGTTCTCAATCCCGCTGTCCGGAAGCAATGGAACGTTTCGTTATGTGGAAAGGCTCCCTGCGGGAAATAGATGGGCAACCATTCCCGTGGATACGAAATTGCCCCAACCCAGCGGATTTTTACAAACAAACCAAATGAGTATGCTGTTAAATGCGTCCAATTTTTACATCAAAAATGTGCAGGGAACCTTTGAACAACAGCCAAACCCTCTGCCGATCAATGTGATTCGCACACTGGATGGTTACAAGATTCACGTCCATTTTCCCCAAAAGAAAAATTCCATTGCGGAAATCTGGGGATTGGAATCAAAAGAATCACTTGTAGACTGGAGCAGCACCCCCGATTTGGAAGCCATTTGGCTGGCGATCGATCTGCAAGAACATTCAAAATGGTCATGGGATGGATATTACGTGAGATCGCCTCAAACGTACACCCCTTATTCGCCGAACATGTTCTGGCGTTTACCAGCCAACTATGCAGCCCATTCGTTCATCATTACAGGAGGAAGCCGGGCAGCAGATGATTTAGGGTGGGTAATGCTGGACACCATCCTGCCCAATCAAAACAGGGAAGGGTATTGGGAAACCCTGCCAAGATCAGAGTGGCTCTGGAAGGATTACGGGATCGGAGCAGGCTTCTTTGATACACGCTTCAATACAGACATAGCAACCTTGTTGTTAAAGGGCTACAGACGGTACGGGGACCGTCATTTTTACCAGGCAGCGGAGAAATATTCCTACTATTTGCTTGCACATATCGATCATCATCATTACACGAACTACGGCGAGTCGGAAGGATGGTTACCTGCAGACTATTCCTGGAAACAGCCGCACAAAAAAACGCATGTCTCATTAAATCACCACCTGCACGAGATGAACTTCCTTTATGAGATGTATCTCGAAACGAAGCAGGAGTTTTACAAGGAAATGGCTGATAAATTGCTTTATGGAGTGAAAAATACCAAAAGCATGTGGATCAAACCAAATCACGACCTGCATTATGCGTACCTTCCCAATGGCAAAATGGGTTTGCAGGACTACCCTTTTCTAACCTATAACGACTTGGTTGAATCCCAAAGCTTATTCGTAAAGATCTACGGAAGAATGGATCCTGATTTGGCTGAATTAATGGCGAACAAAAAGCAATGGATGGATCAAACAGGAGTGAAAGGATACCGGTTCTTTCCGTTGTAACTCTTAGGCAAGGTGATTCCCAGCTTTTCGCAGGGAGAGTTCAGGTCCGCTCTGTGCCTCTCCTGTGCTAGGGATAGGGCTGGCCGTTGCAGGTAAAGAGGGAGCGAACCTGCGTGTAAAGACGGTTGGGGATGGAGGGAAATACAATGGCCAGCTTGCCATCCTTCAGATCGGGCAAGTCAGCCGGAGACTGAATGGCGTAAGGAATTCCCTTCTCATCGAGCTCCGCTTTGTATCGCTGGGCTTCGCTCCAGTTGACGATGAAATAGAACGATTTTTCCACGGGAAACCATCACCTTTCCGCACTCCTGTATTATCCCATCGTAAAGTACAAAATGACATAAAAAAAACACACCCGCTGCCTCTCACCGGCAAGGAGTGTGTACAAATTTAAGGCAAATCAATTAACATAAAGGCAGCGCCCTTCCTTGTGGACAGTTCCAGGCTTGCCTGGTCGGTGATGCGGGCGGCGTCGCGTCTCGAAAGTGTGGTCTCGCCGTCCAAAACGAGCTCACCTTCTATGACGAACACGTAGATTCGACGGCCGGGCTTTTGCTCAAATCGAATGGACTTTCCGGGATCCAGATCGGACAGATACATCGTGAGATCCTGATGAATGTGGACAACCTTTTCATTTGACTGTTTGGATACGACCGGCAGCAGTTGGTTTTTCATTGCATCCCGGTCGTATGCCTTTTGCTCGTAGGAAGGCGGCAAACCGTATTCTTCCGGCTCAAACCACAGCTGGAGGAAATTGACTTCCTCGGTGGCCGAAGGGTTTACTTCAGAATGGACGATGCCGGTACCGGCAGTCATGCGTTGAATTTCACCGGGGCGGATGACTTCCTTGTTGCCTGCACTGTCCTCGTGCTGCAGGGCCCCTTTCAATACGACGGAGACGATCTCCATTTCCCGGTGCGGATGGGCTCCGAAGCCCGTCTGCGGCTGAACGACGTCATCATTGAAGACGCGCAGGGGGCCAAAGTTCATATTGTCGGGATCGTAATAGTTGGCAAAGGAGAAGCTGAAGTTGCTCTTCAGCCAACCGTGGTCAGCGGAGTAACGAGATTCTGCTTTTCGGACGTCAATCATGGTTATGAGACCTCCTGCGAGATGGAATGTACCCATAAGTTTATCACAGAACGGCGTCGAGCGCGTATGAACCCGGGCCGATTAGGGCTGCACCTATAGCAATGGATTTTTTACTCCCTTCTTTTCACGGTTTGAGGTAAAATGATAATAACTTACTTTATGTAAGTATAATATCCTTTCAACTTCCTTTTGCAAAGTATATAATAAAAAATTTGTTGCAGGAGATGAGGTTATCGATGGAAAATCATTCCCTGTGTCCCAAATTTGAATCTGCCTATGCATTGTTGGGAAAGCGCTGGACAGGCTTGATCATTCGGGTGCTGCTGTCGGGGGCCAAGCGCTTTAAAGAGATATCGGAAATCATCCCGAGCATGAGCGACCGAATGCTTGCGGAGCGCCTGAAGGAATTGGAGGCGGAAGGCATCGTCATGCGCCACGTATATAAAGAGACTCCGGTTCGGATTGAGTACACCCTCACGGAAAAAGGAAAGGCGCTTAAGCCCGTGCTGGATGCGATGGAAAAATGGGGGGCCGAATGGCTGTAAGGGGAAGGTGATTTCGGTTGTCGTACACACATTTGCACTTTGATACCAGCATCGGACGTAAAAAGCCGGAGAGCATCATCAACCGTGATACGGTTTGCCCGTTTTGCAACCGGGACGAATTGTCCGACATTCTCGATCAGAGAGGCTCGATCATGCTTCTGCGCAACAAGTATCCGGTACTGCGGGATACGCTGCAAACGGTGCTGGTCGAATCGGACGACTGCAACGGTGAACTCTCCCTCTATCCCAAGGAGCACCTGTACGCCCTGCTTTCTTTTGGCGTAGAAAAATGGCAGGAGATGGAGCAAAGCGGCGAGTTTCGCTCCGTCATGTATTTCAAAAACCACGGACCGTATTCAGGCGGCAGCATTCACCATCCTCATATGCAGATTGTCGGGCTGTATCAACACGACTACCGGCAGCATGTCAAGGCGTCGGATTTTGAGGGCATCGTGATTGACCGGCAATCCGGTGTTGAATGCAACCTGTCTACATTGCCGCGGGCCGGGTTCTTTGAATACAACGTCATTCTCTCCGACCCCGGGCGTTTGACACAAATGGCAGACTATTTGCAAATCCTGACCCATTGGATTTTAAACCACGTAAATCGCCGCTGCAAAAGTTACAACCTGTTCTTCTACCAGATTGAGGAGAAAATCATCGTGAAGGTGGTGCCGCGCTTTGTGACGTCGCCGCTCTACGTCGGATACTCCCTTCCCCAGGTAGCCAGCAATCTGGAAGAGGTTGTGGCGGAGATTCAAAAACATTACTTTTAAGGAATGTGTTACCATAGCGGTACGGAAGTGATTGTTGTACGAAGGAGTGAAGGGGTATGAAACTCTTATCGATCGAACCGACACCCAGTCCCAATACGATGAAGCTGAACGTCGACGAGCGGTTGCCGCACGGCGTTCAGAAAGATTACCGAAAAGACCGGATGGAATCGGCTCCTGAGCTGATCAAAAGACTGCTGGCTATCGAGGGCGTGACCGGTGTTTTTCACGCGGCCGATTTCCTGGCGCTGGAACGTAAATCAAATGCGGATTGGCAAAGCATTCTGACGCAGGCCAGAGAGGTTTTCGGCGAGGCGGGAGACTTGCCGGTTCTGACCCCGAATTCTGAGGAAAAGGCATGGGGAGAGGCGCAGGTCTACATTCAGATGTTTCGCGGAATTCCCATGCAGGTAAAAGTGACGTCAGGCACAGAGCAGGTTCGCGCTGCCCTTCCCGAGCGCTTCGGCAAAGCGGCCGTCATGGCGGGATCTGCATCTCCCAACCTGATCATGGAGCGAAAATGGGAGGAGCACGGCATCCGTTACGGAGACCTGAAAGAGATAGGTGAAGAAGTGGCGCAGGAGATTGACGCCGCCTACCCGCAGGAGCGGGTTGAACGATTGGTTGAACAGGCCATGGAGGCGAATGGCCAGCTGCCGGAACCGGTGGAAGAGAATAAGCCAGTCGTGACCGCCGAGATGCTGGATGATCCTGATTGGCAGAAGCGGTATGCCGCGCTGGAGCGGATGGAACCCACGGAGGCGCAGCTGCCGGTTTTGGTAAAGGCCTTGCATGACCCCAAGTCATCCATACGCCGTCTGGCTGTCGTTTATCTGGGGATGGTCGGCGGCGATGCGGTTCTGCCATACCTGTTTGAAGCGCTGAAGGACGAATCCGTTTCCGTACGCCGCACGGCAGGGGACACCCTCTCCGATCTGGGAGACCCGAAAGCGATCGGTCCGATGTGCAACGCGCTGCAGGATCCGAACAAGCTGGTGCGATGGCGGGCAGCCCGCTTCTTGCACGAAGTGGGCGATGAATCAGCACTCCCTGCCCTGCGTGCAGCACAGGACGATCCCGAATTCGAAGTTCGCTTGCAAATCAAAATGGCGTTGGAGCGGATCGAAAGCGGCGAGGCGGCCAGCGGCACCGTTTGGCAGCAGATGACGAAAAGAAATGAACAGTAAGCCGTAAAATCACAAAGACCAGAGACAAGCTCTCTGGTTTTTTCCTATTCCAGCGAAAGTATGCCTCCGTATAGGGCGGCAGGCTGTCCGGTTTGCAGAGCCCAGGCCTGATTGCCGAAATCGTAGTGCCACCATTCCTCGGAGTAGTTGGTAAAGCCCGCTTCTGCCATCAGCCGGTGGAGCAGCCGTCGATTTGTCCGTATGTAAAGGGCGTGATCGTCAGGCTTGTCCACTTGTTCGAAATAGTGAGTACGGGCACGCTCCGTGAAGTCGTCAAAGGCAGTACCCATGTCGAGCCAGCCGTTGGGACCCGCAATCGTCACATCCACTGCGCCCCCGGTCAAATGGCGGGACGGCCTGTCAGGTTCTACGGACGGTTTCGCTACGTATTTGCTCAATTCGGCAAATAACTCTTCCCCCTCCCGCCAACCTTGGGCCAACAGCACGCTTTTGAACTGATCGTAGAGAGCTTGTTGTACAGACAACGGCCGCCAGCCGTCCAGCACCACAAGGGTGTAACCGTCGTCCAGCCTTTCCGCCGCCTGTACCAGCCTTTCTGCCACTCCCGCCCGTACGTAACAATCCGGCAAGGAACCGTTTATTTTTTGATGATAATAGAAGGGGTAGACCTTAATGCGGGGGGAATAATATGCCAGAGAAACCAAGGGTTCATTGTTCTCTTCTATAGGAATCGGAGTTTGCAGCAAGACTCGTCACCTTCTTCTGTACGGGATTTGTCAGGTATTGTAACGGAAATCAGGTGGTTTGAAAAGGAATTAATTGGTATATTCAGTATAACAATAGACATAGTTCATTTATGGTTGACTTCCAGCTTATTCATCCATTATTCTAGGGAATATTGAAATCTTGTGTGACAGGTAAGGGAGATTGTTTATGTCAACCAATCATTATGATGTCGTTATCGTAGGCGGAGGTTTGGCCGGTTTGTCTGCTGCTGCCTACCTGTCTTCCCGGGGGAAAAAAATTGCGTTGCTTGAACGCGGAGCGCTGGGGGGCAGAGCCGTAACACTGAAGATTAAAGGTTTCAACTTTAATTTTGGCGCACATGCCATTTACGGTCGAGATACTTCCGTGCTGCGCACGTTTGAAAAAGAACTGGATCTCCATATCGATTGGCAGGACTTCAATCCCAACAAAGCCAAGTACGACTTGGGCGACGATCTGACTGCCGTTCCGGCCAATGTACAGGGTCTGTTCCGTACGAAGGTACTGAAGGGCTTGGATAAGGTAAAGTTTACCTTTGAGGTTTTAAAGACGATGTTGAAGATGGAGACGGGGCATCCTCATCTCTCCATTCAAAAGTGGATGGAGAGAAAAAACGTAAGCGAGGACGTCCAGGAAATGATGCTGACGCTTGCCTCCTCCAACTTTTTTACCCGCGAGCCGGAAAAAATTCCTTCCGATGTCTTTTTTCAATACTATCGACGACTGTTCACCACCAACAAGCCGGTTGCATACATCGGCGGCGGGTGGCAGGCGTTGATCGACGAGTTTGTCCGGGTGATCCAGCAACATAACGGAACGATCATGACCAAAACCAAAGTAGAAGCGTTCCGGGTGGAAGATGATCGCGTGATGGCGGCCATCACAGCGGAAGGAGAAATCACCGGAGACGAGTTCATAAGCTGCATCCCTCCGAAAGAGATGGTAAAGGCGTTCAAGGATACCAAGCTGGAACATGCCATCAGCCAGTACGCCAACTACGATCCTACCTATGTCGTGGTGTACGACGTCGGTTTGAAAACACGCATCGATGTTCCGTACACGTACATTTACGACAAGCAAAACAACATCTTTATCACGGATATCTCCTACTATGACACGACCTGCGTGCCGGAAGGGGGACAGCTGCTGCAGGCGACAGCGTACATCAATCAATCGGATGTGGGGAACAAAGAGAGCATGGAGCAGCGGAAAGCGGAAATCGAGCAGCTGTACGACAAGCATTTCCCCGGCTGGCGCGAAGAATTGGTCGTCCCGCGCGTTTCCACTCGCGCCGTCGTGCAGGAAATCAAATGGACGATGAATCAAAAACCGATGCCAATCTTTTTGCCGGATTACCGCAACCTGTTTTTTGCCGGTGACTGGTGCGAAGGGCAGGGGCAGCTTTCGGAGCTTTCGTTCTCCAGCGCCTATGAATCCAGTAAACTGATTCTGGAAAAGTAATCATCAGATCCGTTCGCCAGAAAAAAGAGCAGATCGCCCTGGTTCTCAGGCGACTGCTCTTTCAACATCCCATACAGTTACTTGGAAAGGGTTCGGGGTCATTTTACCGCGTATACAATTCGTAGACCAGTCGTCCGATTCGCCCCATCGTGTCGCGGGCCAATATGGGTTCCACGTTTTTGGATAGGGTACAGACCGTGATCGCGTTTTGGCCGATGTACAGAATTCCCGTATCGTGCTGAATGTTGGTCACGGAACCGGATTTGCCCGCAAATTCCCACCTCTGGATGGCGCCGATCACATCGCCTTCCGGATCGGGCAAATGAAGCGGAATGGAGTCACGGAGCTGTTGTTTTTTCAGGATGTTGATCATCTGCAGGCAGCTGTTGTAGGAAATGATTTTTCCTGTCGCCAGGTACCGCAGGTGGCTGGCCATGTCAGCAGCTGTCACCTCGTTGTATCCCACAAGCTCAGCCGGGACAATCATCAGTTTGTTGTAAAACTGGCTGTTGGCCATTTCTGTCTTCCGCATCGCCTCACGGATCGGTTCCTTTCCAACGAGGTCAATCATGATGTTGGTGGCTGTATTGTCGCTTTGAATGATCATCAGAGTCACAAGATCCAGGATGGTCAGCTCTGTGCCGGGGGTCATGTGCTGCAGGACGCCATTGCCGCCGACGAGGTCTTCCTGACGCAGCTTCAGCTTGTCTTCAAAAGCGAATTTGCCAGCGTATGCTTCCGTAAACACGGCCGTCATGATCGGCACCTTGATTAAGCTGGCAGCGAAAAAGCGCTGGTCTTCGTTAAGCGTCCAGCGGTCTTTTGTTGTCAGGTCTTCGAGGACAATGCCCCATTCACCGCCGGCCTTGCTCAGCAGCTCTTGAATCGGGACAGCGAGGGAGGAAAGCATGGCACCAGCTCCTTAGTCGTAGAGACGACGAGTGTAGACAAAATTTTCATAAGATAATATTATTTAATCATGCTTTGGTTTTTCAAGAAAGAAAATTACAAAAGGGGGCTTCAAATGAAATCGCTGCATAAATTCTCGTTAAGTGTGTTGCTTACAGCTAGCTTGGCTTTCGCGGGCTGTTCTTCGCCGCAGGCGCAACAACCGGCCCAAACCCCGGCCGCTCCTGCCGCTCCTGCCGCCGCGCCGCAAGAGATGAAGGTGAACCTGGGCTCCGGTGAGCCGTCCACCATCGACCCTGGTCTGGCCGAAGACATTCCATCCATGTCCATCGCCCGCGCTGCATTTGATGGTTTGCTTCGCGTTGGCGTCGACGGCAAAATCAAGGAATCCGTCGCAGAAAAATACGAGGTGTCTCCTGACGGCTTGACGTACACTTTCCATCTGCGAGATTCCAAGTGGAGCAACGGGGATCCAGTGACCGCAGGGGATTTCGAATTCGCCTGGAAGCGCGTGCTCAACCCGGAAACCGCTTCCGGTTATGCGTATCAGCTCTACTACCTGAAAAACGGGGAAGCGTACAACGCAGGAAAGGCCAAGGCCGAAGATGTCGGGGTCAAAGCAACCGACGACAAGACGCTCGTGGTTACACTGGAAAACCCGGCACCGTTCTTCCCGGAATTGGTGGCGTCCGTCACCTACCTCCCGGTTAACAAAAAAGTGGTGGAAGCGAACAAGGAATGGGCGGGAAGTCCTGACACCTACATAGGAAACGGTCCGTTCGTACTGAAAAAATGGGAACACAAATCCGTCATTGAGATGGAAAAGAACGAACAGTACTGGGACAAAGACACGGTGAAATTGTCCAAGTTGACGTTTAACATGATTGAGGATGCCAATACCGAACTGTCCATGTTTGAAAAGGGCGACTTGGATTGGGCCGGCTCTCCGCTGGGCGACCTGCCGTTGGATGCTATGGGTGCGCTGAAAGATTCAGGCAAGCTGCAAACCCAGGCAACGGCCGGCACCTACTGGTACATCTTCAACACGACGAAACCGCCGTTCAACAACAAGAAGATTCGTCAAGCGTTCTCCTATGCCGTAAACCGCCAGGAAATCGCAGACAATGTCGTACAATACAAGAGTTCGCCGGCGCTTGGCATCCTGCCTCCGACCATGGCGCTCAAACCGGACGGCTACATCAAGGACGGCGACGTGGAAACAGCGAAGAAGCTGTTGGCTGAAGGCATGAAAGAGCTGGGAATAAGCAAATTGCCGGAAATCACCATATCCTATAACACGAGCGAAGTTCACCAGCGAATTGCCACTGTCATTCAAGACCAGTGGAGAAAAGCGTTTGGCATCGAAGTGAAGCTCGTGAACAAGGAAAACAAAGTCCATCGCGAGGACATGAAAGCAGGCAACTTCCAGATCGGACGAGGCAGCTGGATTGGCGACTTCAACGATCCGATCAACTTCCTTGAAGTCTTCAAAGGAGGATTGAACACCTCCAAATGGCAAAACAAGGAGTTCCTCGACCTGCTAGCGCAATCTGCGAAAGAGGGCGACGTGGCAAAGCGCACGGAGATTCTCAAGAAGGCTGATGCCATCGTCATGGACGAAATGCCTGCCCTGCCGATCTACTACTACACCTATGCATGGGTGAAACAGGACGGGGTCAAAGACGTCGTAATCGACGCGCTGGGCTTCATCGACTTCAAGTACGCATCCAATGAAAAGAAATAGGGAGTGAATCTCGTGCGTCCTCTCATCGGCGTCGCGTGTACCAAGATGTATTTTCCGAACAACAACCTGGATCAGTTCTTCTATGTCGGATCGGGGTACGTGGACGGGATTGCCCGCACCGGTGGAACACCGCTCATCCTGCCTCTGATGTCCATTTCCGACGCGCCATTTCGAGACATCGTGGAATCTCTGGACGGGATCATCCTGACAGGTGGAGACGACCCTGCCCCCCACCTTTATGGAGAAGAGCCGCTCCAGGGATTGGGTCAAATCGAATATGAACGCGACCTCGCCGAGCTGGAAGTCATCAGGCTGGCGAGGGAACTGAAGAAGCCAATCCTCGGGATCTGCCGCGGGATGCAGATCATGAACGTAGCATTTGGCGGCACGCTGATCCAGGACATCCCAAGCCAGGTGCCGGGAGCCTTCCAGCACGCACAGAAGGGCTCCCGCCAATACGGAGCGCACAAGGTTCAACTGCAGCCCGGCATGATTGCAGAAGCGCTGGGAAGAACGGAAATCCTGGTTAACACATCCCACCACCAGGCAGTAAAAGACGTAGCTCCTGGATTTAAGGTAACGGGTACGGCTGCTGACGGCGTGATAGAGGCGATTGAAAGTCTCGACGGGCTATACGTGGGAGTGCAGTGGCATCCGGAACGTATGTGGGCGCATGATGACAACATGCTGAAGCTGGCTGCAGCGTTCGTTAACAAAACCAAGCAGTTGAAGCTGGCTGTCAACTAGCCATTCCACAGCAGAAAGAATAGAGAAGAAGCCGCCTTCCATCGGGAAAGGTGGCTTCTTTCAGTGTATAAGACTTCCATGCCGCGTTCACGGCATCACTGATGAATGAAAATATTGTCAATACTGCTACTACGGCTGGCGAAG
>NZ_JBIYSM020000064.1:0-15076 GCF_044759095.2 Brevibacillus soli | reverse complement strand
CCGGAACGCATAAAAAGTTTCCTCTAACGAAGAACCAGCTTCTTCGAGAGGGCTTCAATCGAAGCTTTTTTTATCGCCCGGGACAAAAGTATGGTCTCCCGGGCTTTTTGTTTTTTGTCATATGGTTTAAAATGATGAGAAAACGAACAGGGGGTGGCTCTCATTCGAAGAGTATCAATCATCCTGACGTTTCTTTTTTGCAGCGTACTTTTGACGCCCTTTTGTCAAGCCACCGGTCTTCCTGATGAGAAGGCGGAGAAAAAGGTGATTAAAGTGGCGGGAGACAACAGCTTTCCCCCTTTCGAATTTCTGCAAAACGGGACGTACCAAGGGTTTAATGTCGATATCTTGAACAGCGTTTCCATCGAGACTGGAGTCAGCTTCGAATTTCACCCCATGCCTTGGAACGAAGCACTGCAAGCGCTGGAAAAGGGGGAAGTGGACGCCATCCAGGGGATGAAGTACAGCCGGGAGCGGGCAAAAATCTACGAGTTCTCCCTGCCTTATTTCACCAGTGCCCAAGGGATATTTGTGCGCAAACAAAACTACTCGATCTTTTCTCCACGCGATTTGGCTGACCACAAGATTTCCGTGCAGCGGGGCGATATCAGCGGCGAAGTGCTCCGACACGTGAACAAGGTGCAAATGTTTCAGGTGGAAAATCAGGAAGAAGCGATTCAGCTGCTGCTGGATGGGCAAGTGGATGCGTTCGTGGGCAATCAGATTACCGGCCAATACGTTCTGCAGCGCAGCGGACAATATGATCAGGTGAAGATTGTCGGCGAACCCATCGACCCGACGGACTACGGCCTCGTGGTGCTAAAGCGGAACAAGCATTTGCTCAAGACGATCAATGAAGGAATCCGGGAGATCAAACAAAACGGAACCTATGAGAAGATTGAGCGAAAGTGGTTTGGCGCGTACATCTACCCGCCTTCGTTCCCGATGAGGGAGATGATGACGTACGTGCTAGTTGGCGTCATCGTCGTGTCAGGCGTGCTCCTGATCATCTTGTGGTGGAATTTTACATTGAAGAAAGAATTGAAAAAACGAATTGACGATTATAAAAAAACGATGGACGAGCTCGCCAGAAAAGACCGGTTGCAGTCCTTGGGACAATTGGTGGCAGGGATCGCCCACGAGATCCGCAATCCGATTACCACGATCCTGTCCTATTCCCAATTGCTTCCGCAAAAATACGATAACCCTGAGTATCGTGAGTATTTTTCCGAACATGTCACGGAAGAAGTGCGCCGGTTGAACAAGCTGATCAACGATTTGCTGGATTTCGCCCGTCAACGTCCTCCCGCACGGACAGAATTTCAGCTGCTGGAGGTTCTGAAGGCAGTCCAGCTGTATTTCCAACCCATGTTGAAAGAAAAGAACATCCAGGTCCGGCTGGATGTCGCCGCGCCCTTGCTCGTCTGGGCTGACCCACAGCAGATCAAACAGGTTTTCATCAACCTGCTGAAGAATGCGATTGACGCGATGAACAGCGGTGGAACCCTCGACATTTCCGCCAAGTTCAAACAGGACTATATCGAAGTGATCATCAGGGATTCCGGTGAAGGCATCGATCCGGACGATGTGAGCAAGGTGTTTGAACCGTTCTTTACGAGAAAAGCGGAAGGGGTGGGACTGGGACTGTCGATCTGTTACCGGTTGATGGAAGAGAATGCCGGAAGCATTGAAGTGAGAAGTGAAAAAGGAATGGGGACTACCGTTATCCTACAACTACCGTCTGCGGGTGAACGCACATGATGATGGTAAAACCAAATGTACTGATCTTGGACGATGAAAGCACGATCTGCAAGTCACTGTCGTTTGTTCTGGAAGACGACTATCAGGTTTACGCCACTACCGACCCACAAGAGGCGTATCTCCTGTTGTCGCGTCTAACCGTTGCCCTCGCCCTGATCGACCTGCGGCTGGGTGCACACGATGGGATCGATATTTTAAAGAGAGTGAAGCAGATTTCTCCCAAAACCGTCGTGATGATTATGACCGCTTACGGCAGCATACCCTCGGCCGTGAATGCGATGAAGAGCGGAGCGTTTTACTACGTCAGCAAACCGATTGATACGGAAGAGCTGAAAGTGCTGGCCGCCAAAGCGTTGGACCAGTACCAGCTGCAAAACCGCGTGGAATGGCTGAACGAGGAAATTCAAAAAGCGTACGACGTTCACGGGCTGATCGGACAAAGCCCATCCATGCAGCAAGTGTTTTCCTTGATTGAAAAGGTGAAAAACATTGATTCCAATGTGTTGATCACCGGAGAAAGCGGGACGGGCAAGGAACTGGTCGCGCGCGCCATCCATTTTTCCGGACATCGCCGTGACAAAGGGTTCTACGCCATTAACTGCGCCGCCATTCCCGCGCAGCTGATGGAATCCGAGCTGTTCGGCTACGAAAAGGGAGCGTTTACCGGGGCCCTCACGCGCAAGCCGGGAATCATAGAACTGGCCGACGGGGGAACGCTTTTTTTGGATGAGATCGGAGAGCTTGATCCTGTCCTGCAAAGCAAGCTTCTGCGGGTCATACAGGAGAAAAAAGTCACGCCGGTCGGCGGACAGCAGGAAAAGTCCGTCGACGTTCGAATCATCTGCGCCACCAACAAAGATCTGAAAAAAGAAGTGCAGAACGGGACATTCCGCGACGATCTCTATTACCGGCTGAACGTCATTCTCATTACGCTGCCGCCGCTTCGGGAGAGAAGGGAGGACATTCCCCTGCTTGTCCGTCATCTGATTCAGAAATTCAACAATAAAATGTCCAAGCAGATAAAGGAAATAACGCAGGACGCCATGCAACTGTTAACGTCCTACTCCTATCCCGGGAATGTCAGGGAACTGCAAAACATCATTGAACGCTCCATTGCCTTGTCGGAGGGTGACACGATCACGGCAAAGGATTTGCCGGGTGATTTGCGAGAAGAGCGCAACCTGCCGCTTTCTTTGGATGCCAACAAGCTGATCCCCGTGTTCGTCGGTGAGACGATGGAAAGCGTGGAGAGGAAGGTCATTACCTCCACGTTGCAGGCGATGGAGGGAAATCGGCGCAAGACAGCGGAAGTGCTTGGCATCGGCGAGAGAACCTTGCGGGACAAGCTGAAAAAATACAGTGAAGAATAAAGCTGCGCACGGAGTCGTCTCCGTGCGCTTTTCACTTTTATCCCGATCGAAGGCAAACACCGAGGCGGCGAAATCTGCCGACCCGGCGAAATCTGCCGCTTGGATCGGAGGACGATGGCTCACTCTTCATGAAAGCAGCTATTGGCATGATACTTGCTTATCTAACCAATCGACAAAATAAAATGGGGGTATGACACATGAAAAAAACAATGAAACAAATTCTGGCTGCGCTGACGATCGGTGCGTTTGCCTTGATGACGGCGGCGTGCGGAGGAGCCCAAACAGCAGGCGGAGGTGCGGCCCAAGACGAGGTGCTGCAAAAGATCGCGCAGACGAAAACACTTACAGTGGGGACGGACGCTACGTTTAAGCCGTTTGAGTACAAAACCGGCGACAAGTACGAAGGCTTCGACATCGATTTGATTCAAGCCGTTGCCAAAGAACTGGGCGCGGAAAAAGTGGAGTTTGTCGATACCGAGTTCAAGGGGCTGATTCCGGGGCTTCAAGCCAAAAAATTCGATATGATCGTCTCGGCCATGTACATCACGGAAGAGCGCAAAAAAACCATCGACTTCTCTGATACGTATTTTCCCGGCGGGCTCTCCATCATGGTGAAGAAAGACAATGATACCATCAAAGGCATAGAAGACCTGAAAGGGAAGAAAGTATCCGTTCAAATCGGCACCAAGTCGGTGAAATTCCTCGAGGAAAATCACAAGGACATCGAATTGGTCAAGGTGGAGAAAAATACGGAAATGTTCCTCGAGCTGGAATCGGGCAAGGTCGATGCGGTGGTCACCGGCTTCCCTGCGGCCAAAGCGTACGCAAAAGAGAACGGTAAGGTGAAAGTGTTGGAAAAAACCCTGACCGAAGAGTTCTACGGCTACGGCATTCGCAAAGAGAACGCGGAATTCACGAAGGCTGTCAACGAAGCATTGAAAAAGGTGAAAGAGAACGGAACCTACGACCAAATCGTGAAGAAATGGTTTGAATGATGAAAAGGGTGTGATGATTCACACCCCTTTCTCCATAATCAGTGAACAAGCGGGGTGGAATACATGCAGTCATTGGATTTTTCGGTTCTGGCCGAATGGGAGAACATGAGCCTGCTCTTGCAGGCCCTGGTTTACACGGTTCTCTACACGTGCGCCGGATTTCTCCTGAGTATTGTCATCGGCATGCTGATCGCGTTCGGTCAAATGTCCAAAGTCAAGCCGATTCGATACGTTTCACTTGCTTATTTGTCGTGGTTTCGCGGGACTCCGCTTTTGGTTCAGTTGTTTTTGCTCTATTACGGCCTTCCTCTTATCTTCGGAATTGACACGGTAGCCTGGTTGTCCGGTGTCCTGGCCCTTGGGATGTACAGCGGATCCTATACGTCGCAAGTGATTCGCGGGGCCATTCAATCCATCGACAAGGGGCAAATGGAAGCGGGACGTTCGCTGGGTTTCTCCTATGCGCAAACCATGCGCAAGATCATTATCCCGCAAGCGGTGGTGCGAATGCTTGCACCGATGACCAACGAGTTCATCTCGTTGACCAAAAACTCGTCCCTATTGTCCACCATCACGGTGGTGGAATTATTCCGACAGGCCAACATCATGATTGCCGACACCTACAAAACCATGGAATTCCTCATCGCCGTCGCGATTTTGTACTATCTGCTCAACAACCTGATCGGCTATCTCGGCCTGCTGTTGGAAAAACGCTTAGGTATGGGAGATGACTTGCGATGATCAGGATCACAGGGTTACACAAATCGTTTGGCAACAATCACGTCCTGCAGGGGATTGATCTCACGGTGCACCAGGGGGAGGTAGTCGTGATACTCGGGCCGTCCGGCTCAGGCAAAAGTACGCTGCTCCGCTGTATCAATTATTTGGAGACGTTTGAACAAGGCGAAATCCGAATCGAAGGCAGGCCGATCGGCCGCACTATGGTGGGCGGCAGGAGCGTGGAAATGCCGCAAAAAGAACTGAACCAAATCCGTCAAGAGGTGGGGATGGTGTTTCAGTCGTTCAATCTGTTTCCACACAAGACTGTCATCGACAACATCACGATGGCCCCCGTCACCTTGCGCGGATTGACTCATGACGAAGCAAATCGGCAGGCACTGGAATTGCTGAGAAAAGTGGGATTGGAGGAAAAAGCGTACGCACGTCCGGCCAGTTTGTCAGGCGGCCAAAAACAGCGTGTGGCGATTGCCCGCGCTTTGGCCATGAAGCCCAAAGTGATGCTGTTCGACGAACCAACCTCGGCACTTGATCCCGAGACGGTCGGAGAGGTGCTTCAGGTGATGCGTACCTTGGCCCGTGAAGGGATGACGATGGTGGTTGTTACCCACGAAATGGGCTTTGCCCGCGACGTGGCAGACCGTGTTGTCGTCATGGACAAAGGGAGCATTATCGAAGAAGGGACCCCGGACAAAATCTTCCGTGAACCGTCCCATCCAAGGACCCAGATGTTCTTGCATCAGGTTCTCAAACAAGATCAGGATTTTCGTTGAAGGAGAGATTGACATGCAAAAGCTTACCCACATACAGCGGCCTGGCGTGCTGTACGCGCCGGGAAAAGGAGATCCATACGTGACGCGGTTGAGCGAGTGGATTACGGAATGGGATGGACAAGAAGCGTTTGAAGTGGCGCTGATCGGGGCTCCCCTGTCCAAAAGTTCCATCAGCTTCTCGGGGGCTCATCTTCATCCGGCTGCCTTCCGCCAACTGTTCAGTGCTTTTACGACGTACGATTTCGAAGAGGATATCGATTTGCAGCCGCTTCGTGTTCGAGACCTGGGCGATATCGTCATGCACATCACCGATATCGCACAATGTCATCGAAACATCGAGCAGGCCTACGAGGAAGTATTCCGACGATTCCCAACTGTCGTTCCTTGCCTGGTGGGGGGAGACCATTCCATCACCTATCCAGCGCTCGCTGGTCTCAACCGAGTGCTGGGCAAACGGATTGGCGTCATTCAATTCGACGCTCATCTGGATGTGCGCGACACACGATACGGCGGACGCTCCAACGGAACGCCAATTCGCAGTCTGGTGGAAGAAGAGGTGGTTCGCGGAGAGGACATCGTTACGATTGGCTTGCGCAGCTTCGCCAACTCCAGGGAGTACCGGCAATACGCCGAACATCAAGGGATCTCTCTGTATACGGCCCGTCAGGTTCACAAGGAGGGAATCCAGGAGATTTTACGGCAAGCGATCGATCGCCTCAGTCCGAAAGTGGACGCCGTTTATGTAACGGTTGACATCGACGTGCTGGATCAGAGCGATGTTCCCGGTGTACCGGCCATCGGTCCCGGCGGGCTTTCCCCTTACGACTTGTTTGAAGCGGTACAGAAGCTTGGTCAGTGGAATAAGACGGTTGCCATGGACATGGTCTGCGTCGATCCAAGCAAAGACACCCGCGACCGCACTTCCCGTGTCAGCCTGCACGTATTTTTGCATTTTTTGGTCGGTCTCTACAAGCGGATGCACAGCTAGTCACGTGCAAACCAAACCCGAATGATTCGTTCGTCCTCCACTTCATACATGGCGAAAACGGTTCCTCCCCTATCAGATCCTGCTTGATCTACAAACCATGATACTCTATAAATAAAATGTGGTAATTATATCCATTGATGTGGGAGAGGAAACGATGAAAGGGATAAAAACATTACTTGGAAGTGTCATAACGGCAAGCCTCCTGGCAGCCACTCCCGTATGGGCAGCCGCTCCTGTTGTAACACAGCCGAAGTGGTACAAGCCTCATGAAAGCAGGGATGCCAAAGCAAAAGCCAAGGAAGAGAAGCATAGCCGTTCCATTACGAATATTCCGAAGGAAATGAGAGAAGCGCTGGACAAGCTTGTCAAGCAGCTGCCAGAGCTCAAAGGACTCCATCTGCGGTCGGTAGAAATGACAGAGGAGAACGGTGATCATCCGGAGGTGTGGGAGTTTACCCTCACGGAAAAGAAAAAAGGATCAATGTATGACCGCGATCAGGTGCGCGCGTGGATTACAATCCATGCGGAAACGGGTGAACTCTATGAGTACGAGTACCACAATCCGGATTGGGCCGGGACCGGGGATATCACGGAAAAAACGGCAAAACAGAAAGCTGACGAGTTCTTGAAAAAGCTGTTCGGCAGCAAGAAGAAAGACCTCGTACAAAAGCAGGTACGAATCATCGAAGACGATGAAGATGATGACGATGATGAAGAAGACAACGATGACACGACCAAAAGAAAGAGCGCATATGTCCTCTATGAAAGACAAATAAAAGGCATTCCGCTGATCGATTTTGACGTCGAGGTGGAATTGGACGGGGATGGACATGTGGTTGCCTTCGAGAACCAGGCGTATGTATCACTGGAAAAGGTTGCCTTCCCCAACCCGAAAAAGGCGTTAAGCCAAAAGAAGGCGGTAAAGGCATACAAAGAGCTTGTCGACATGTCGCTTATCTACCTGTTTGATTCCCGTAAAGGACATCCTGTATTGGCGTACGAACCTGATTTTTACGGCCCGATTGACGCGTTTACCGGAAAGAAATCACCAGATTTGGTCTATTTCGAGATGCAGGATCCACAACGCGTCGAGATTCAACCGAATGGGAATCCGTGGGTGATTCGCTCCCGTGAGGATGCCGAGGAGCTGTTGAAACAAGTCTTCAAACTTCCGGTGGAAGACTTCGAATTCGAAGGGGAACATGACTGGGGAGATGACGAGGACGATGATTCCGGATCGATCAGCTACTACTGGGAAACGAATCAGCAACCGTGGGGCGAAGTTGAACTGGAAGTGGACAAGAAAACCGGCCGGGTCATTTGGTACGATGCCGATTTTGACACGGAGGTTGACAGTGAACCGATGATTACCGGAGAGGAGGCCTTGCAAATCGCTTCCAAAACGCTGGAACAGTTAATAAGCCCAAACAAGCAGGCTGTTGAACTGACCTACATGCACAATCCGTTTGCCAAAGAGAAGACTCCCGACTGGGTGGAAGAAGACGAAGAAGAGGAAGGACCGTATTACGCGCGTTACACGCTGTACTTTAGCGACCTCTATCAGGATATTCCGGTAGCCTACAGCGGATACTCGATCGACGTAGACCCGATCACAAGCAGGGTGCTGGAAATGGATCTGGATGCAGAAGAGGATCTGTCTGACCTGCCCGAGCCTGTTGACACGATCTCTCCCGCGGAGGCAGAACAAGCATACGTGGACCACCATCCGCTCACTCTCTTCTACCTGTGGCCGCGATACATGGGGCAAATAGCGCCGAAACCCATCCTGCTTTACGGCCCAAAGGAGACTCAGGATGCGTATATCGACGCCTTTACCGGCAATGTCGTTGACATGGAGGAAGACTTCGAAGAGTAGGGAAATCGCCTAGCATCTCTTTCAAAATTCCATAGAATGTTTTGCAGCCTCCCCCATATAGTGATAGTAAACGTAAGGGGGGATGGCACAATGCTTGCGCTCATGTACCTGGTTTTGGTACTTCTGCTGATTGTGTGGCTGGTTGTGAAACTGGTTTTAAAACTGGTCCTCCACGATACCGTCCGTCACGACATGAACTACCTCTGGGAACACTACAACCTCTCGCGAAAAGACATTCATTTCCCCAAACCCAAGAGATAATGGAAAGAAAAAGCGCCGATCGAGAGCACTTTTTTAGTGCTCTGTGATCCCGGTGCTTTTTTCTGCTGTATATCCATGGTATCCTTAAATAGATTGGATACGTGCGGATCGATTGGCTTGGAAAAGAGGTGAAATAGCGTGATGGTGGCCAGTACTGACCAAAAACGGCAGTACTTTCGGGTAGAACTGGACCCGCCCCTGTGTGCTGATATGACGATTGTCATGATTAAGGGGAAGTCACTGGAAGTGGGCAGTGCAGAAGTACTCATCGTGGACATAGGTCCTGGCGGTTTGCGCTTTCAGACCTGTTTGCGTTTGCCAGCACACCCGGAAATTGTTCTGCAATTTGAGACGGAGGTTCTTTCCCAGCGAGTAGAAATGTACGGGAACGTTGTGCGGAACAATGAATGTGACGAAGGCATTTACGAGTACGGCGTAAAATTTACCATGGACGAAGAAAAGCATATAGAAATCGCCCGAATCTTTAATCGATTGGCGATTCGGCTGAAAAAAGGGGTCTCTCCGCCAAGCGGCCGTTTTCTGGTCGGTGACCGGCTTGCCTATCTGAGAAGCAAACAGTAAAAGGGGCTGTCCCATAAGCCATAAAAAATGGCTGAGGGATCGCCCCTTTTTTCAATGTAGAAAACAAAAAAGAAACCATCCTTTGGTAAAATGTAAGTACCACCAAACACTTACAAAAGGAGAGGGTTTCTTTGTTTATTGAGTATAACATGAATCAACTATTCCTTCCAATAGATTTAGAAGAGGACATCCCCCAAAATCATCCTGTTCGAGTCGTCAATGATATGGTGAATCGGTTAGACGATGAGATTTTTGCTGCGGCATGGATTTTCGCACCATCAATCGCTTTCGCTCGGAGCGGATGAAGGATGTATGGGAAACCGTATTTTCATCTGTACTGGAATTACTCCGGAAAATCCTGAGTGCGATACTGCTGATCTTCTTCCTTCTCAAGTTCCTCGATCTTGGCAAATAGTTCTTTTACCTTCTCCTGCAACTTGGCGTGATGCTTGTCCACTGCTTTTTTCCAGACGAAAGTATACTGGTTGGCATTGGCCTCGATTTTTTCTCTCGGCAAACTCCCTTCCACCATCATTGCAGATGCTGGCTACGGCGGGGAAGAGAACTATGTCTTCCTGGAAAGTGAACGAGTGGAAGCATTGGTGAAGTACAGTACCTATCATAAAGAGAAGCAGAAAGCCTGGAAAAACGAAATTGGCAAGATTGACAACTGGCAGTATGACGAGGCGGAGGACGTTTGGATTTGTGCGGCTGGGCAAATACTGACCTTTTGTTATGAGAGCAAGGAAAAGACGGAAAGTGGGTATGAAATCCGGCATCGGCATTACCGAAGTCTGAGTTGTGAAGGTTGTCCGCTGAAGCCATCTTGTACGAAAGCAAAAGGCAATCGGGAAGTGAAAGTAAGCTTACCGTATCAACGTTTCAAACAACAGATACGAGAAAAGCTACGAAGTGAAGAAGGGTATCAGTTGGCGGTTCGTCGCATCGGGTAGGAATAACCTTCTTACCCGACTGATTTTTAAAATACAGGACAAATTTAGAAGAAAAAGAGGCTGACCCTCCGTAGAAAATCTACTTATGGGACAGCCCCTTTTCGTGTTGGCAACCTTGATGTTTAGCGAATGCCGGGCGGGATCATCGGCGGCACGTAATTCAGCTCTTCATCCGCCGTGATGTAGTCTGTGTTTACCATCAGCAGAAGGTAGCGTCTGCCTGTTTGCGGATCGCTCAGGATGATGTGGTCGCGCCCGGCCGCTTCCAGTCTGCCGCGGAAGATTTTTGCATTCCATTGGGTGTTGTTTTCAAATGTTTGATAAACGGTAATGACTTTTCCCAGGTTCAAGCGAAGGATGTTTTCAATATAGGATTCCTCAACGAACTGACCAGGTACTCCGGGTACGCCGGGAATGACGGAGCCGCTGGGTTGTTGGGGAACGATTTGCTGCTGTGTCATTTGATAAGAATAACCGGAGGACGGGTAGGGGCTGTCGGTATAGGGATAAGGGTAGCTGGCGTAGGATAGGTTATGCGGTTGCTGACTCATGACATACTCTCTCCTTTAATAGACTCGCGGGCAGTCTTGTCTTCTTGGCTGGAAGAAACAGTGAGCTTTAAAGCGGCCTGCGTTACGCTGATTGAACCAGGTTGGGGGACAATTACCTGTAGGGCGGAAAAACCAGAGCGAATAAGAGGCCGGATGCTGACGCTCTCCTCTAACGTTGCGTCTCGCAAGGCGTCTTTCCCGATCCCGGGCCCGCTGGTAAAAGTACGGTTTTTGCACCGCTTCGAATCCGCCTGGGGATTGAAACACCATCTCGCGCATGCTGCGGATGCCTCTGAAATCAAGGCAGTTCGATAAAATCCGGTTCACTCCCACGTTGCCGACCATCAGCATGCCCAGTTCGCCCTCGCCTTCCGCTTCGGCGCGGATCAGGCGAGCAAGCAGGTCAATATCGTTGGAGTTCGCTTTTATGACGGCCATCGCTTCACCTCCTCCAAAAACTCACACTTACAATATATTGACAAAGCGTGATTAGGTGATTGTCTAGAGAAAACTTTCTGAAAATGCAAGTTGACGGTAACGTAAACGCGAAGTAACATCATTTATAGATAATTCAGAAAAGTTTGGAAGGGGGGCCGCTGCCATCATTCTGCAGGAAGACAGCATGAGGCAACCAAAAGCTGAAGGAGATTGACGAGAAAATCACCGGGTTGATCAACCTGCGCGAAGACATTCTCGTCTACAAGCAAAAGTTTGAACAAAAATTGCAAGAGACGAAAGAGGGTAAACACTCGTGAATGTATCCGCACTTCTTGCTGTCAATGGACGCAAGTACGCCGACAAGCCGGCCCTGATCATGGGCGGTCGGCATGTGACATTTTCCCAGTGGAACGACGCGGCCAATCTCTGGGCATGCCGGCTGCGTGAACGGGGCGTGTCTCAAGGAGACCGCGTCGTGCTGTTGATGCCCAATTGCCCTGAGTTTGCCATCATGTATATGGCGGTGATGCGCTGCGGCGGTATCGTTGTCCCGATCAATGCGCGTTCTGCCCAGGAGGAGGTCCTCTACATCCTGGAGCACTCCGGTGCAAAAGGGCTGGTTGTACATGACATGCTGCTGCCGGGAGTAAGGGAGCTGCCGGCCAAACATCCCTCGCTCGTCACAGTCAAAACAGGGGGAAGCGAGCCTGGATGGATCGGCATAGAGGACTGGCAGACCGGCGATTTGCCGGAAGAAATGAAAGCGCTCTCAATAGATCCGGACCTGCCGGACGCCCATGAAGACAGTGAGGCAAGCATGCTGTACACCTCCGGTACCACCGGTCGTCCCAAAGGTGTGTTGTTTACTCATCGCAGCCTGCTTACCATCGCCAACATGATCTCGATTGAACTCTCCATTACCCACCGCTCCCGCATTTTACAGTTGATGCCGCTCAGCCATTCCGCTCCGCTTCATTTGTTTTTTATCCCGAGTATCATGAATGGGGCGACGCAGGTGCTGGCTCCCGCCTTCAGTCCGGAGCTTTTGCTCCAGTTGGTGCAGGAGCAGCGAATCACCCACTTTTTCGGTGCTCCCGTCGCTTATTTGCTGACGATGAAACATCCCGACTTCCACCGTTACGACCTCTCATCCGTCCGTTACTGGATGTACGGAGGCGCCCCCCTTTCCAAAGATATGGCCCGACAGATGGAAACGTACTTTCGGCGGGAGAAACTGGCCTGCCTGTACGGGCTTACGGAGGCCGGTCCTACCGGTACGTGTCTGATGCACGGCGAACATCCGGACAAGGCGGGAAGCGTCGGCAACCGGGCGGTTTTGTTTGCAGAAGTGGACGTGGTCGATGAGTCCGGACAACCCGTTGGACGGGGCTTTCCGGGTGAGATAAGAATCCGCGGGGAAGGTGCGATGAAGGGCTACTACAACAACCCGGAAGCGACAGCGGAGGCATTGCGCGAGGGATGGGTCTATACCGGCGACATCGGCCGTTGGGACGAAGACGGCTTTTTATGGATCATCGACCGGAAAAAGGATGTCATTATCAGCGGCGGCGTGAACATCTATCCCAAGGAGCTGGAGCAGGAGCTGGAACGCCATCCTGCCATCCAGGAAGCAGCGGTAGTCGGCGTACCCCATCCGGAGTGGGGTGAGACGATCAAGGCGTATCTGGTGTTGAAGCCGGGAACCGATCCCGATCAGGATTGGGTGCAGGAGGTGCGCCACTTTTTACAGGGGAGGGTCGCGGACTTCAAGCTTCCCCGTCTGGCGGAGTGTCTTGACACGCTGCCTCGCAATGCCAGCGGGAAGATTTTAAAGCATTTTTTACGCGAGCTGAAAAGCCGGAAAGGAGCCAACCAACCATGAGCAAGGTGCAGCCGTTGATCGACACGCGGGCGTACAGCGACAACATTCCCCATCCTCAACCGGATGAGGGTAATTTTTACACGGCTGATCCGAACCTGCGGTATCTTGTCAGACGTTTTCTGCCACAGTCGATGCAGGAGTGGGCGGAGCGGGAGTTGACGAAAATGGGCGCCTATGCAGCAGGCGAGATGGATGAGCGGGCCGCTTATACGGATCGGGAAGGAAAACCGCGCCTGCGCAAATACAACCGTTTGGGTGAGGATGTTTCCGAAATTCTCACCAATGACGGGTACAAACGGACCGTAGCCGACGTCTACGGGACCGGCATCGTCAGCTACCTGTTCCAGCCGGTTCCAGAACTGGGACAGACGGTGCCCTACACCTACTCCTATATGCTGGGTTATCTCGTCAGCCAGACAGAGCCTGGATTCTACTGCCCTGTCACTTTGACGATGTCGGCGGCCTACCTGCTCCACCGGTACGGCAGCGCGGAACAGAAGCAGCGGTATTTGACCGGACTGATCTCTCGTGACTACAACACGCTGTTCGAAGGAGCCACATGGCTGACAGAAAGGCAGGGAGGCTCGGATGTCGGGGCCAACGCAACGGTGGCAGAGCCGATAGCAGGAAAGCCAGGCCTGTACAGATTGACCGGGGAAAAGTTTTTTGCCAGCAACGCCGGAGCGATGGTGGCCACCGTGCTGGCGCGGGTCGACTCATCCAAGCCGGGTACGAAAGGATTGGGTCTGTTTCTCGTGCCATGGGTCAAACCGGATGGAGAACGAAACCGGATCTCCGTCAGAAGACTAAAAGAGAAGCTGGGGGTCAATGCGGTACCTTCCGCCGAGGTGCTTCTGGAGGGGGCGGAAGGCTATCTGATCGGAAATCCCGAGAACGGTTTCAAATACATGGCGGAAGCGCTGAACCTGTCCCGCATTTGCAACGCGGTGGCTTCCGTCGGCATCATGCGGCGCGCTTTTTATGAGGCGGCATATTACGCACAGCGACGTCGGGCTTTTGGCTCCCCGATTGATCAGTACCCGATGGTCCGGGAGATGCTGGTTGACCTCCTGCTTGATTGGGAGGTTAGTACGGGAGCGGTCTTTGACATGATTCAGTACTTCGACAGGATGCAGGGCGAACAGGCAGCAGTGAAAGACCAGGCACTGGCACGCCTCTTGATTCCGCTCCTCAAGTACCGGACCGGCGAACAGGCAGTCGCAGGCAGTCATGTGGCAATCGAAATTCACGGCGGAAACGGATATATTGAGGAATACGTCACACCGCGGCTGCTTCGCGACGCACAGGTGCTGACCGTTTGGGAGGGCACGTCCAACATTTTGGCACTGGATCTGCTCCGGGTGATGCAAAAGGAAAACAGCCATATCCACTTTATGCAGATGATTCGGGAGCGGATCGGCACGTGGAAGCACACGCTTTCTCAGCCCTTTGTTCGCCGTCTGGAGCAGGAACTGGAGCTGCTGCAGGACAATCTCCGCTATCTCATGCAGCAGCCGCCTGAATACCTGACTTATAAGCTAAAACCGCTTGCGGACCACATGGTCGACCTCTATTCGCTTGCCTGTTTGGTCGGCGAAGCGGAAGACCAGCTCACGCAAGACGGCAACGCCCGCAAGTACGTGCTGGCTCATCTGTATGTGAAAAAACACTTGCAGCAGCCAGCCAAGCGAGGGATTCAGGACGACCCGATGCTGGATGTGCGATTCTTCAAGCAGCTGGTTGAATACCGAACGGTCACCGCTGAAGAGCTTGAGGGGCTGCTGCCGCTTTGGCAAGTGTAATCCCATGTAAGAAAACCCACCCGGCATTCGCTATTCTCACCCCACTCGGCGGTAGCTATCGCTGAGCCGAGTGGGGTCCCTTTTTTCGCCGGGCGGGGCCCCGAAC
>NZ_JBIYSM020000063.1:0-15349 GCF_044759095.2 Brevibacillus soli | reverse complement strand
TTCGGAATCTGGGCTCATAACCTCAGAAGAGCAGCCCAAATGGCCAAATAAGCAACGATTAACGGATACAGTTACACGGTAGCCCCCTGAGATTCACCACAATGAGATGCTTCTGCCAAAAAACGATTTTTTCAGGAGTAACTAGCTAATGCCGGGTGGGTTTTCTTATGAAAGTGCAGCGGCTGGAGGATTTTGCCGACCTGGTGTGGTAAGCTAAACAAGTACAAGACGTACCGATTCATTCGCAAAGAGGAGGAGAAAGAGATGAGCGTCAACCTCGCAAGCAAATGGGGGAGAGGATTGTCTCCCCAGGCGTTTATGGACGGCATGACAAAGAACAAGGAACAGTTTCAGGAGTGGTACGATTCGTTTGCCTGGGAGGACGAGAACGACCGCGAGTTCTTTCAATCGCTGCGTTATCGCGACGACCTGCGGTGCATGATTTTGGCGGCTGATTGGTGCGGTGACGTGGTGCGCAACGTTCCCGTCCTGTTCCGTGCGTTGGCAGAAGCCGAATTGCCTGTGGAAGTGCTGATCATGGAGGATCATCTGGACGTCATGGAGCAATTTTTGACCATGGGCGGCCGGGCGATTCCGATTGCCATTTTTACCGATACCGGCGGTCACGTGTTGGGTAAATGGGGGCCGCGTCCGGCGCACGTCCAGGCAGTCATGGCATCGTTTAAACAGGAAAACCCGGATCGCAGCGCACCTGATTACGATGAAAAAATCAAGGCGGCACGAGCCGAGATGCTGAAGAGGTATGGCGATGGAACCGGCTACCAGACCGTTATCGTCAAAGAGCTGCGGGAACTGCTCTCGTCTTTTTAATTGGACGTCCAATACAGCCACTAGGAAAGTGTTCGGGTCCCCAGCCGACACCAGAAAGGGACCCCACTCGGCACAGCGGCGGCTTTTGCCGAGTGGGTAAAACCTAGCTTAAGTCGGCTGGGTTTTCTTCATCGTGTAGGAAAGTTTAAGGGCTTCACCGTGTGAAAGCGTCCTGAAATAAACTTTCCGGAACGCATAAAAAGTTACCTCTAACGAAGAACCAGCTTCTTCGAGAGGGCTTCAATCGAAGCTTTTTTTACCATAGGAGGAACCAGCCATGCATTACTACGGAAATGAAACCATCATGTCCCTCGAACAGGTGCTGCGCCTGAAACCCAACGAAGTGCGTATTCTGGAGTGGGTCCGCACATACGAGTTTCTGGAGAATCAATACGGAATCGATGACCCGGTTCCGCATTTTCTGGAGATCAAGTGTGAAGAGGACGGAGTACGCATTCGGAAAAACCGGATCGTTGATTTTCCCGATTTTGTCTGTGAGCAGGAGGAATACTATCCTGACGTGGAATCGGCATCGCCACGCTTTTTTGCCTGGGCAAACGAGATATTGGCGAAGCTGTAGGGATGATGCGCCTATATTGATCAAGAGAGGCAAAGTATGATAAGATAAAAGAAACGATACGGGGTAAATGCGGGTGTAGTTCAATGGTAGAACTCCAGCTTCCCAAGCTGGCGGCGCGGGTTCGATTCCCGTCACCCGCTCCAGTTCCAAAGCCTTTGGTAACAAGGCTTTTTTTGTTTTACATGCAGGTAGCGGGATTTTCCGCAGGAAGAATGTCGAAGATCGTTTCGAAAAGCAGGGGGATGTCTATGTGCGGACGCTACACGCTGGCAACGGAGCCGGAAGATCTGATGGAACGCTTTCAACTCAAATCGCTGCCGTTTCAACTGGAGGCGCGGTATAATATTGCGCCGGGGCAATTGATCCCGGCCATCATCGGTGAGCAGGGGGAACGCAGAATCGGCCAGCTGCGCTGGGGGCTTGTTCCGTATTGGGCGCAGGACGAAAAAATCGGGTACAAGATGATAAACGCCCGGGCAGAAACCTTAACCGAAAAGGCAGCGTTCAAGCAGCTTTTTGTCCGTAAACGGTGCCTGATTCCGGCCGATGGATTTTACGAGTGGAAGCAGACGGAAAAAGGAAAGCAGCCGATGCGTATCCTGATGAGGGACGGCCAGCTGTTCTCTTTTGCCGGACTGTTCGATACCTGGACAAGCCCTGACGGCCGGAAGGTCCATACTTGTACCATTGTCACGACCAAACCAAATGAACTGGTAAAGGACATCCACGACCGAATGCCCGTGATCATCCGGCAGGAGGACGAAGACCTTTGGCTTGATCGTGATACGTTCGACGCTGAACGGCTCCAATCGTTGCTCGTCCCGTATGACGCTACCCGGATGAAGGCGTACCCTGTATCGCCATTGGTCGGAAATCCCAGGAACGACAAGCCGGAATGCATTGAGGAAATCTCCTCGCCGGCATGACTTCTACCGTTCCTGTTTCGGCATCTGGTCCAGGCTCTTAAATTCATAGCCTTGTTTCCGGGCGTCATCGATGATGGCGCCCAAGGCTTCCGCGTTATCCCTGGAAACGGCATGAAGCAGGATGACGGCACCCGGATGAAGCTGCTTCATCACACTGTCGTAGGCGTACTTCCAGCCTTTTTGGGAGTGGGTCTCCCAATCCTTGTAGGCAATGGACCAAAAAACGTTCGTGTATCCGAGTTTCTTGCTGACCGCAAGCGACCGATCGCTAAAAATTCCTCTGGGAGGACGCAAATACCGCATGTCCTTTTGTTCCGACACCTGGGCAACCAGCTCTTTTACTTTTTCCAGTTCTTCCCTGATTCTTTCGTTGGTGATCCGGGTCATGTCCGGATGACTCCAGGAGTGATTACCGATCAGATGACCTTCCTCTGCCATTCGTTTTACGAGTTCAGGCTGATCCTTTACATAATGCCCGGTGACAAAAAAGATCGCCGGGACCTTTTTTTCCTTAAGCGTGTCAAGCACGTTTTTTGTATAGCCATTTTCATAACCGTTATCAAAAGTAAGGTAGAGCTCCTTTCGAGTCGTATCTCCCAAAAAAACAGCTCCGTGCTTCTCAATAATCGGCTTGAATCCTTCCTGGTCGATGGAGGCGGGCTGCCCGTTCTTGCTTTTTTTAAATCCGAAGTGATACGAAACATCTTGATTCGCTGTCCCCGCATGCACGGGCAGCAGCGATATCAGCAAAACCACAGCCGTCAGGATGGCGTAACGTTTCATACCCATACACTCCTTGTACATGTGATTTAGGCAACACCAGTACGCCCCGATATTGTTCCACCAATTCGGAAAGGTATGTACCACCTGATTGTGCTATGATAGAGCAAAGAAAGACCATAGATCAGATGGAATGGAGTGGAGTGGATGGATCGTCACAAGCAGCAGGAATTGTTGCGTCTCCTGGAAGAAGACAGCCGACTGACTGCAGAACAATTGTCCAAATTGCTGGCCGAACCGGTCGAGGCCGTTCAGCAGGCGATTGCAGCGCTTGAAGCGGAAAAGGTGATCGTGAAGTACCCCGCGTTGGTAAACTGGGAGCGCGTTCAGGACAATCCGTATGTAACCGCCATGATCGACGTAAAGGTAACGCCCAAAAGAGACGTGGGCTTTGATGAAGTGGCTGAGCGCATTTGCCGCTTCCCTGAAGTAAAAGCCGTCTACCTGATGTCCGGGGCCGGCTATGACTTGTCTGTTGTCCTGGAAGGGAAAACCATGCGGGAAGTAGCCGCATTTGTCTCGCAAAAACTGGCGACACTTGATTCCGTGGTGTCAACGGCAACTCATTTTATCTTGAAACGATACAAGCACGATGGAATCCAGTTTGAAGAAAATGATGGTGATCGCAGGATGGTGGTAACTCCGTGAGTCAGCAAGTGTCAGTCAAAAATCGATTGTCATCAACGGTAGCATCTTTAAAACCGTCGGGGATCCGCCGTTTTTTTGATTTGGCTGCTTCGATGGAGGGAGTGATTTCCCTCGGGGTAGGCGAGCCTGACTTCATTACCCCTTGGCGGGTGCGGGAAGCATGCATATCCTCTTTGGAAAGAGGCTATACGGCCTATACCTCCAATGCGGGACTGCTTGAACTGCGCAAGGAAATTTCCAACTATTTGGAACAGAGATTCGCCGTCTCGTACCATCCGGAATCAGAAATATTGGTCACCGTAGGGGCGAGTGAAGCAATCGACATCGCTCTACGGGCGATACTCAATCCCGGTGACGAGGTGCTGGTCGTTGAACCGTGCTACGTGTCCTATGAACCCGTCATTCGTCTGGCCGGCGGTGTCCCGGTGTTTCTCAGCACGACAGCGGAGAATCAGTTCAAGCTGACGCCGGAAGAGCTGGAGGCGAAAATCTCTTCCCGTACGAAAGCCATTATCTTTTGTTATCCGAACAACCCGACCGGGAGCACCATGACCGCCGAAGAGTGGAAAAAGCTTCTCCCGATCCTGCACCGGCACGATCTGCTGGTGATTTCCGACGAGATTTACGCCGAGCTGACCTACGGACACATGCATGAGAGCATAGCCGCTCTGCCTGGCATGAAGGACAAGACCATTCTGATCTCTGGATTTTCCAAGGCGTTTGCCATGACGGGGTGGCGCCTGGGATACGTATGTGCTCCGCCGGATTTGCTCTCAGGAATGCTGAAAATTCATCAGTACACCATGCTCTGTGCTCCGATGATGTCGCAGATGGCTGCATTGGAGGCGCTCCGTCACGGTCAAGCGGATATGGAGCGGATGGTAGAGAGCTACAAGCATCGCCGCAATTATGTGGTACAAGGTTTCAAGGAGATGGGACTGGATTGTCACGAACCGGAAGGAGCATTTTACGCCTTTCCGTCCATTGCCTCTACAGGGATAACCGCTTCCGAATTTGCGGAGCGCCTGTTGATGGAAGAAAAAGTGGCGGTCGTACCCGGTGATGTATTTGGAGAGAGCGGACAGGGCCATATCCGCTGCTCCTACGCGACATCCCTGGAGCAATTGGAAAAAGCACTGGAGCGCATGCATCGGTTCGTCCAACGACTTTCCGTGAAATCGTAAGGAGGCTTTATGAAAATTGCGTTATACCAGATTGCCTATCAAATCGGCCTGCATCCGTCAGAGTTGGCCAGGCTGGTGTATGACGGCGAGATAACCGGAGAGGTACCCGGGGGGAACGCCCAGTCCAAAGACGCCTGGGTCGATCTGCATTCCCTCAGGAATTACATTCAATGGAGATTCGATCAAAAGAAACTGGAAGAGATGGCGTACTGGAAGGCCATCCGCCATATCGACAACGCCATCCGCACGGCCAAACGGTAGGAAAGGAGAAGACGATGGAGACCATTTACTGCCTGTGTCCCAAAACGTACTGGGAGTCTTTTGCTGGACGAGACCAGTACGTTCCGCGGGATTACGATCAAGAAGGATTCATTCACGCCACAAAGGGCGATGAGCTGTTGTGCCGCGTGGCCAACCGTGTCTACGCAGACTTTACGGGTGAACTGTGCGTACTGGTTGTAGCAGAGGATCAGGTGTCTGCGACCGTCAAGTACGAGATGGCCAAGGACGGCTTACGCTACCCGCATATATACGGTCCGCTCAACATCGATGCCATCCTTGACGTGAGACGGATGGAGAAGCGCGAGGGCAGCTGGACGATCGGCCCATCGATTCGCTAGTTTATGCTTGATCGATTGCATTTTCATATGTAAAATATGGTAGAAATCACATACCATTTGCTTGGTGATGGCACGTAACGCCATTGAAAAGGGAAAGTGGTGAAAATCCACTGCAGTCCCCGCTACTGTAAGCACAGACGCTGTTCTCAAACTTGGCCACTGGCGAGGAAAGCCGGGAAGGCGAGATCAGCGGAAGAAGTGCAAGCCAGGAGACCTGCCAGGCAAAACACCCTTCATCTTTTGCGGGATTGGACAAAAGAGGGCGCGTTCACACCGGTTTTGTTTCCCATGCTTATTTTTCAGCAGAAACACGTGGTGCACCCCCTTTGTTCCATTCGGAAAGAGGGGGTTTTTATGTGAGCGCCACTACATACAAAAGGAGAGGGAAATCGCGATGACATTTCTGTCACAGGCCTGGAAGCAGCGGGTGATCTGGGGGCTCCTCATCGGGTTATTGGTTTGCGCAGTATCTCTGGTTCAACCGGCACAAGCGGCGTCCAGCAAGGAACTGCAGCGCAAGGTGAGCGCATCTCTGCAAAAAGTAGTGAAGTACTATTACAAATCGGACAACGATTACATCTTTACGAAAGATTTTGACTGGGAGCTGATCGGGCTGGCTCACGCCGGCGAAAAGGTGGACTCCCGCAAGTGGCAGGACGCCAACGAACGGACTGCCATCGACTTCTGGGCCGACCAGTCCAAGCAGTTGAACGAAGCCGGTCAGTTTGCCAAGCTGTCCATCGCGCTGATGAAAAGCGGCTACGATCCAACCAGCTTCAACGGAAAGGATCTGCTGCGCGAGATTGTCAAGCGCCAAGACAGCAACGGCCGAATGGGAGACGACCAGTGGACCATTTTTAACCACGTACTCTCCATGGTTGCACTGGAAATGTACGGCTATGAGTACGATCGGGACGGGGCAGTGAAATTTTTGTTGAACCGCTACAACAGTCCTGACTTTTTCACGGACGACTGGGCGTTTACGCTGCATGCGCTGTCGTTCGTGGATGATGTTGACGGTGTCGAGGAAGCGAAAGAAGCGATCCTGGAGAAGCTTGCTTCCGATCAAAAGGAAAACGGCGCCATCAGCGACAACCCGGACACTACCCTGGAATCCCTGGCCGCTCTCACCTCTGCCGGTGTGGATGTGCTTGACGCGCCATGGAACAAAAGTGTCAGCTACGTGTTGGACAACCAACTGGACGACGGCAGCTTTAAAAGCGCCTGGTCCAACGGCGAAACCAGCGCGATGACGACAGAGAAAGGGTTGTACGCGCTGGCGGTTGTGAAAAAAGGAAACGCCCTGTTTGAACGACTGACCACCAAGGAAAAAGCGGCTCTGCAGACGTATCGCTCCACAGGAGACGTTTCCGACAAGGTCAAGGTATACGACGGGCTTCCCAACTTGCAAAAAGGCAAGGAAGTACAGCCTGCGGGCAACAGCTATACCCTGTCCGGCAAACAGCTGATCGTGCGTGCCGATGTAAAGGACCTGTCCGGCGACCAACCGCTTGCCATCCTGGTGAAAGTGATGAAAGGCAAATCGGTAGTCGGCATGGCCGTTGTGGAATCAAATTCGGCTGACGCCCAGTACCTGACAGCTGGCCTTCCCCTTTCTTCCAGAGGAAACTACCTTGTAGAAATCAACTACTGGTATAACGGACTCTCGGAGAAACCGGAAGTGGCGCAGGACAGCGTTTCCTTTGCGGTTTCGGTGAAGTAGGGAGGGGCCGATGAAGAAATTCTGGTTGAACCTACTCATCACCGTACTCCTGTTTACGGCCTCCATGAATGGTGTGGGAGCGGCAGCCGGCAATGATGCAGCCATTTCGGCGAATCAGACAGATGAAATGATCATCGTGAGCGGCAGAACGGCCCCTGATGACCCGGAAAAAGTTCCTCTTCTCATTACGGACGCGGCTGGACAGATCATGTATTTTCGCGATGTGGCGGGGGCTGGCAGTTCGTTCGCTTTTGAATTTGTACCGCCGGAAGAGACGGACAAAGGGTACGCGGCGGCTACGCTGTACTCACGCAACCCGGTACAGTCCCGCTTCTATGTAAAAGTCGAAAAGGAAGAGGAAAAGAAGAAAATTGACGTCACTCTCCGGATTATGGGGTACAACGGGGACGAAATTTTCCCGAAAACAAAGCTGAAAGTCACCGACGGCTCCTCCGTTTTTCATCTTTTGCAGGTCGCATCCAGCGAAGGGGATTTTGACTTCGAGTACGAAGATGGTGACGGCGACGGTCGCGACGTCTATATCAAAAGCATCGACGGTCTGGCTGAGTTTGACAAAGGACCACAGAGCGGTTGGATCTACCGAGTCAACGGTGAAGGACCGCAAGCACCGGTCGACCGCTACCTACTCGAACCGAACGATGAGGTGGAAATCCTATACACCTCCGATTTGGGAGAAACGGAGATCGGAGAGAACGATGACGGTCCGCGTGTCTCCTATGCCCGGACGGAGTCGGTCAGCGTGGAAAAGGCGCTCCACCGCCTGCAGTATGCAGAGGACGCCGAAGCGATCATGGGAATCGTCGAGGATTTGCTGATGGATTTGGCAAACTACGAGATCGACAAGCAGCGTACGTACCTGCCGGAGGTGGCTTTCTTCTTCCAGGCCGCCCATGAGCGGGCAGCGATGCTGGCCGTCAAAAAGGGCGACGAGAAGGAGACGGTGACGGTCAACCTTGAGGCCATCGATGTGAAAGATCTGCTGCTGGAACAGCAAAAGCTGCAAAAAAGCCTGGAGGAAGAACTGGAAAACTCCACGCTCTATAAACCGCTTCTGAACGGGCTTAAGCCAACTCTTTTGATCGCTTTGCCGGAAAAAAGCGATTCGCAAAGCTGGCAGTTGACCGTCTCGCCGGAAGCATGGGAGCGGCTGACCGAATCGGGCGGCCGGATTGCTGTGACGAAACAAGAGTGGCGCAGCGAGCTGCTGCCTGCCCGAGCTGCATGGGATGGAAAACCGCTCGTGATCCGCTTCCGCTTTTACGATGACAAGGAACAGACGGATCAGCTGCAAACCTTGCAAACCGCGGATGGCAGTTCACCGGTTCCGATCAGCACGAGTGTCGGCATTTCCGCTTCCCATCCGCAGCTGACTCGACTGGCGTTCAGCTGGCCGCTCACCGGATCCGTGGAAGACGGATCATGGCCTGTCCTTTACGGCAGAGCCGATTCATCAGCAGCGTGGCATCCGGATCAGGCGTTTCTCTCCATAGAGGGGCAGCAAATCAAAGGAGAGACAGCGATGTTCGGGGATCTTCTGGCGGTTACCGTCCAGCCGGTCTTTCACGATTTGTGGGAACTGGCGCCAAGCTACCGATGGGTGCAGGAACCAGTCACGGCGCTTGCTTCCATCGGCGTGGTGCGGGGAGTGGCTCCCGGAACGTTCGGCATGCATCAACCGGTAACCGCGGATGAATTCCAGACGATGCTCAACCGGATCAACGGAAAAGGGGAAGCACTGCCGGCTGATGATCGAGACGCCATCAACCGTGCGGAAATCGCAGTGCTGCTGGAAAGGGCGTACACGAACCGTGCGGTTGCAGAACAATCCGGGGCAACACCTGTATTCTCTGATGAAGCGGCGATTCCGCAAACAGCCGTGTCAGCGGTGAAACTTGCAGCCGCAAAAGGCTGGATGAAAGGAAGAACGGATGGACGCTTCGATCCCACAGCCGGATTGACTCGCGGGGAGGCAGCCGCTGTCTTGTACCGCTACTGGAAAGATGTACAGCTCAGCAGGGAATAAGTAGGCAGGTCTTTCCGGCCTGCTTTTTCCCTTTTTCACACATCACCGACAAGGAGGCGCGCTTCGTGAAGAAACCGTATCGTATAGCAGGGGGGCTTGCTCTGCTGCTGATTCTCAACCTGACAACCACTGTCGTTGCAGCCGGGAAACAGACAATCGACCAGGCTGCGAACCGAGCCGTTCAATATGTCCACGGCAAGTTCGGAGCAAAAGGAGTTGTTGCCATCGACGATTGGACGATCATCGGCTTGGCGATGAACGGGGAGACAATCGGTACCGGCAGGTGGGGAACGAAACGAGAGTGGCAGGCTGAACTGGAGAAGCGGCTGCGTTCGTTGGACCCGCGCAAAACCACCGACTACGCGAGGTATGTGCTTACCGTAGCAGCAGCTGGGGAGGACCCGCTGCGCTTCGGAAGAGAGAATATGATCGAGCGTATCAAAGGGGCGCAGCTCGCCAACGGCAAATTCGCTGACAGCATTGACGGCCGCGGTCAGGAATTGATCAATGCTCACGTCTGGAGCATCATCGCTCTTCATGCAGCGGGAGAGCCGATTCCGCGTGCATCACTGGCGAAATCCTGGTTGATATCCAGGCAGCTGCCTGACGGCGGTTTTCAATTTTATTCAGGGGCCAAACAGAGCGGCGTCGATATGACGGCAATGACGCTATTGGCAATGCGGGCGCTGGGGATGACCAAAGACGAACAGCCGGTGAAACGCGCCCTTGCCTATCTGAAAAACGCACAAACGACCGGCGGAGGCTTTTTGGAGAGCGGCGCACCCAACTCCGAGTCGGCAGCCAACGTCATTTCTGCTCTGATTGCTTGGGGAGAGCAGCCGAACGTCTGGAAAAAGGGAACGGCAAGCGTCACGGATCACCTGCTTGGGTTCCAAAGGACCGATGGCTCGTTTGCCCACACCAGGACTGGGATTGGCAATCAAATGGCCACGGCCCAGGCGCTGCTTGCCTTGTCCGATCTGGAGCGGGGAACAAGCTACCTAAACGCATTGCGGGAGAAGACCGGTTCGCGGAGGCTGTCCCAGCTGCGTGATGTACCCGGTTCCTTTTGGGCCTTTCGGGAGATCAGTTTTCTCGTAAAAAACGGATATCTGCAAGGCGTGACGGCTGCGGAAATGAAGCCGAACCATCCGGTCACGCGAGCCCAGTTCGCCGCGCTGCTGCTTCGAGCCGTCGGCGAAGTGCCGAATCCGCGCGCGCAAGGAATTTTCCGTGACGTGCCCGTCAGCGATTGGTCAGCTCCTGTCGTGGAAAAAGCGGCGGCGCTGGGACTTATGCAGGGAAGCCAGGGCATCTTCCGGCCGCACCAGGGAATCACCCACGAGGAGATGGCGGTGATTACAGCGCGGGTGGCTCAGCGCTACGGATGGAAAAAGACCTTTTCAAGCGGTTACGTGAATGTAGAGTGGAGCAAGGTAAGCAGTTGGGCCAGGAGCAGTGTCAAGGATCTGCAAACGCGCAGGCTCCTGGGGGGAACGGCGACCAAGCGCTTTGATGCCAAATCCGGCGTGACCCGGGCGGAAGCTGCGGTCATGCTGTACCGATTGTTGGCTACACGGTAGGGGGGGATTGACATGAAGCGAAACGATTGGCTCCTGATGATTCTCTCCTGTTTGATTCTGTTAGGGGCTTTTGTTGGACTGTTTCAATATCGTTCGGCGCATGCCCCTGAATCTGCACCCGTGCCCACACCTGTCGAAGAGCCGAAGGTCACAGGGCCCCATGTACAACTTCGGATCACAAAGGATTTTGGTGCGGCCACTGTCCTGGATAAACCGATCCCGATCCAATCGGGAGAAACGGTGATGGATGTGCTGAAGCGATCCGGATTGGAACTGAAAACCGGATATGGCGGAGGATTTGTGGAATCGCTGGGTGGTCTCGCCTCCCAATACCGCCCCGGAGACACCACGAGCAAAAAGCTTGACTGGTTTTTTTACGTCAATGGCTTGACAGCCGATGTCGGGGCTGCGGAATACCCCGTCAACGCAGGTGATGTGGTCTGGTGGGATTACCATAACTGGGATTACGCCATCAGTACGCCCGCCGTGATCGGTGCGTATCCACATCCGTTTCGGCCGCGCGCGGAAGGGGAGACACCTGTCCCGCTCGTCATCATGGCTGCGAAAGGGTTCGAAGCACAGGCGGAACATGTGGCGAAAAGTGTGCATAGCGTTCGCCGCGATGAAGTGAAAACACTGCCTTGGGACGAACAATTGCTTTCCCGGGAGAGCGCCTTCATCCTCGTCGGGGACGCAAAAGGACTGCTGTCTTCTGCCTTCATACGGGAGCTGTGGCAGGCCAAACAAAACCAGGGGCTGTTTGCCGGGCTGACAACGGAAGGCATTGACGCCATAGATGTGTTTGGGCAGGTCAAGGCCCGTTACAACGAATCGGGAACAGGGCTTTTGCTTGCTACGGTGCATCCCGTTACCCGATACCCGATCTGGATCGTTTCCGGTACGGACGGGGAAGGGGTGGAGCAGGCGGCGAAACGCCTTGAAAAGACGAGCGAGAATCAGACATCCCTCAGCGGCTTTTTCGGCGCAATCGTGAACGGCCAACAGATCGTCCGTCTGCCTGTTGTTCCAAACATCGGGGAGGCACCATGAACCTGGCTCTGCTGATTCTTGTCGCGCTCTTATCCATCTTTGCCCTCATATTGCTCGTGTTGGAGAAAGCGCGGACGGATGAAAAGGTGCTGGCGGTTATCGCCACGATGGGAGCGATTGCAGCCATTGCCCGCGTTCCGTTCGCAGCGCTGCCCAACGTGCAGCCGACCACGTTTCTTGTGATGCTCAGCGGGTATGTGTTCGGCATCCGTGTTGGCTTTTTGGTCGGAGCAATTGCAGCGCTGTTTTCCAACATTTTTCTCGGTCAGGGGCCGTGGACGCTGTGGCAGATGCTCGCCTGGGGACTGTCTGGTGCGTTTGCCGGCAGTCTGCGCCGATTGCTGGAACAAAGATCAGGCACCCCGCTGGATCTCGCGTGGAAAAAATGGGTCTTTGTTGCCTGCTGTACACTTTGGGGCTTTCTCTTTGGATGGATCATGAACCTGTGGATTTTCGTCGGCATGGGCGCCTTCATGAATGGAAAGAGCTTGATTGCCTTGTATGCGGCCAGCCTGTCCTTTGATACGGCACACGCAATCGGCAATTTTCTGTTCTCCGCCTTGTTCGCCCCTGCATTTGCCCGCATTTTGGTACGGTACCACCGCAAACTGGTGACGGCTCAATTGCCGATGGAGGGTGAACGGTAATGCTCACTGGCACCCCTTCATCATCGCCGTGGCGCTCGTTCCATCCGCTTGTGGTGACCGGATTGCTGGCAAGTCATGTCATCCTTGCTTTTCTATGGGAATATCACCCGCTGCTGCAGACAGGTCAGCTGCTGTTCCTCCTTGCATGGGCCGTACGCGAAGGGTGTCTGCGGCAGGCGGTGACGATGTTTCGGATCGGGGTCTGGTTTACGGTGGTGTTCGTCGTCGTCAACCCGCTTTTTTCCAGTCTCGGAGAGCGCTTTTTGTGGCGCGGTCCGATCGTCGCCTACTTCGGCAGGCTGGATGTGACCGCAGAAGAACTGCTTTACTCCGTGATGGGTGTCATCCGGCTGTACAGCATCCTGATTTTGTCTGTCATGTATCAGCGCTTCGTCGACCACGACCGGTTCTTTTTTCTGTTTGCCAAAGCGGCTCCCCGGTTTGTCATGACGGCGGTAATGGCGTTTCGGCTATTTCCGTATTTAAGCCAGGAGTTTGCCCGCATTCGGGAGATCGCTCACGTAAGAGGCATTCGCCCGCGGGGGCCAGGTTTACGGGAAAAGCTGCGCTACACCATGCTGATCATGCGGCCGCTGTTGTTTGGCGCTCTGGAAGGTTCGTGGCTGACCGCCGAGACGCTGTACGCACGCGGCTTTGGAAGCGGGCCGCGGAGCTCGTACCGGACGCAGCCGTTCAAGCGGCGCGAGTGGCTCGGCCTCCTGATGATCGGGGGGATGCTTCTGGTAGCCGTATGGGGACGATGGCTATCGTTCGGGGCGTTTGCCTATTTCCCTGCCTTGGTATGGACGGATCCGCTGGGAGACACCTTGTTTCTGGCCGGTCTGACCGCTCTTTGGCTGCTTCCGATCATTTGGCTGAAGGGAGAGACAACAAATGAGCAGCATTCTGCGTTGTGAACACATTACGTACCGCTATCCGGAAGCGGACCATCCAGCCTTGTCCGACGTGTCCGTCAGCATCCGGGAGGGAGAGTTTGTCCTTCTGCTGGGAGCGAGCGGCAGCGGCAAATCTACTTTTTTGCGCACATGGAACGGACTGGTTCCCCGTTTTTACGGGGGGGCGATCGCAGGCCGTGTGTACTTGCATGAAAAGCCTCTTGCCTCCCTGACACACCGGGATATCGTCACCGCGGTCGGGTTTCTGCATCAGGATCCGGAGCGGCAGCTGCTGCTCGATTCGGTTGAACGGGAGCTTGCCTTTGGCATGGAGAATATCGGACTGTCCCACTCCACGATGCGCAGCAGGCTTGCCGAGGTCAGCCAGCTGTTTGGTTTGGGGCCGCTGCTGAGAAAAAAAGTGGCGTCCTTGAGCGGAGGAGAAAAGCAGCGAGTGGCGCTTGCTTGCGTGTTGACATTGTATCCGGAAGTGCTGTTATTGGACGAGCCCACGTCCCAGTTGGACCCCGTCCATGCGGATGAAGTGCTGCACGTCCTGCGTCGGCTCCACGAGGAGTGGGGGATGACCGTTGTCATGAGCGAGCATCGGCTGGAGCGGTGCTTCCACCTGGCCGACCGCATTCTGCTGTTTGAGCAGGGTCGAGTGGCCTTTGACGGAACTCCTCGGGAATTTGTTGCGTCAGCTCGTGAATCACGACCGGAATGGCGCGACTATCTTCCTCCGATCTCCCGCGAACTGGCAAGGAACAGGGAGATCGCCGAGCTGCCGATCACCGTAAAGGAAGCCCGTGCCTTATTGCCTGTGATTGCATGGAACGAGCAAGGGAATGCGACTGCAGGGAACCGCACAGAGGGGAAGGAACTGCTGTCGATTCATCGTGGCAGCGCAGGCTATGAGCAATCTAAAGATGTGCTGAAGAGTCTGTCGTACGGCATATATGAGGGGGATCGCATCGCTTTATTCGGGGAAAACGGCGCCGGCAAAAGCACGCTTGCCAAAGTATTTGCCGGTGTGCTGCCACTGGCCACCGGGGAGCTGCGGTGGCGCGGCCGGAAAACGGATGAAGCCTATTGGCAGACTGCCCACACCCGGATCGGCTATCTTTCGCAAAATCCAAACGATTATTTTCTCCACGAGTCGGTGGAAGAAGAGCTGCTGTTTTCCCTGAAACAGGCTCCATCGTCGGCAGCAGAGATGTCTGTGGAGTCCCTCTTGGATACGTTCGGACTGACACCGCACCGCAAACGGCATCCCCACGATCTAAGCGGAGGGGAGCGGCAGCGTCTGGCTTTGGCGATCGTTTTGGCGGCCCGGCCACAAGTGCTCTTGCTGGACGAACCGACGAGGGGATTGGATGTGGAGCAAAAGCGCAAACTGGCCGAACTTCTACACCGGCCTCCGGTACAAGCGGCAGTGGTGATTACGCACGACGTAGAGTTTGCCCGCGATTACGCCAACCGGATCTCCGTACTGTACGACGGTTCCATTGTGACCGATGGCGCTCCGGACGAGGTGTTTCGCCAATCGTTTGCCTACGCCCCGCAGATCTATCGAATCCGTCGAAGAAAACCCAGCCGACTTTAGCTAGTTTCCCCTGAAAAATTCCTGGGGTAAGTCAAAAACAAAAGGAATTCAGCTCTCTAAATGGAAGTAGTTGTTGACGAGGCAATACATCCAAAAAGAGGGACTGAATTCCTTTCTTCATAAAGAAATTCAACAGTGCTCCTCGAAAATCCTATTTGAGGTGAGCGATTATGTTAAAACTTCGTAACGAGCAAATCACATTGTGGGATACCCTTCTCCCTGAACCAATCC
>NZ_JBIYSM020000062.1:0-16152 GCF_044759095.2 Brevibacillus soli | reverse complement strand
GGATTGGTTCAGGGAGAAGGGTATCCCACAATGTGATTTGCTCGTTACGAAGTTTTAACATAATCGCTCACCTCAAATAGGATTTTCGAGGAGCACTGTTGAATTTCTTTATGAAGAAAGGAATTCAGTCCCTCTTTTTGGATGTATTGCCTCGTCAACAACTACTTCCATTTAGAGAGCTGAATTCCTTTTGTTTTTGACTTACCCCAGGAATTTTTCAGGGGAAACTAGCTAGGCCGAGTTGGTGATTTATCCCTTGTCAGCATACAAACAGGAGGATATACTTAGCCTATCAACAACATAACGAAAGCTACTGGGGGAGTCCTTCATGCGGGGCTGAGAGGACGGAAGCGAATGAACCGTCGACCCTTTGCACCTGATCCGGATCATGCTGGCGCAGGGAAGTGTAGTGGACAGCAAACGTGTGTCTGATTCTCCGATGCGTGTACGTACGCCCGCCTTTCCTGCCTGGATTGGTGGGCTTTCGTTTTTTGACGGGGAGAGGTAGAGATATGACCAACTGCTTGTTGATTGGCGGAGGAATCATCGGGTTGAGTCTGGCTTATGAACTGTCGAGGAGAGGCTTGTCGGTAACCGTGATCGAACAGGGGGAATGGGGCGGGCAGGCCTCATCAGCTGCAGCCGGGATGCTGGCTCCGCTGAAAGAATTTCAAACAGTCGGTCCGCTGCTCGATTTGGGAATGGAGTCGCTCTGGCTCTATCCACAATGGGTGGCAGAGCTGGAAGCAGCCACAGGGGGAGACGTCCAGCTCTGCCTGGACGGACTGTTGACCGTAGCGATGAACGACGAGGAAGCGGAAGCGTTGTGGGCCAAATACTGCTGGCAAAAGGCGGCCGGCTATCACGTCCGATGGCTGACCGGAGGGGAAGTGCTAGAGGTGGAGCCGCTGTTAACCGCGAAAGCAGTCGCCGCCATTCACTCGCCACAGGAAGGGCATATCAACAACCGCCTGCTTCTCGGCGCGCTGGTTACTGCCTGCAAGAAGCAGGGAGTGAAGCTGGTGAGCGGTTGCGTTGTAACCGGTCTGGTTCAGCAGGCGGGCAGTGTCACCGGAGCGGAGACCACCGCGGGGACGTTTCATGCCGATCACACCGTAATCACCTCCGGCGCCTGGGCCGGGATCATGCTGAACTGGCTGGGTATCTCCATCCCGGTCTGCCCGGTGCGCGGTCAGATCGCCGCCGTTTCCTCCGCGGGAATTCCTCTTCGGACCGTGGTATTTGGGACGACAGGATACCTTACACCCAAACGGGACGGCCGGATCATCATCGGCGCCACCGAGGACGAGGCGGGATTTCAAAAAGACGTCACATTGGGAGGCCTGGCAAGCGTTTGCAGCGGTGTACTGCCGTATGTGCCTTCGCTGCAAACCGCCGCGTTTCTGGAGGCATGGGCGGGGCTCCGTCCGGCAACCGCCGACGGCAAACCGCTCTTGGGACCTGTTCCCGGTTGGAACGGGCTGTCCATCGCGGGTGGACACTTTCGCAACGGGATCCTGCTGTCACCCGTTACGGCGAAGCGCATGGCTGATTGGATTATAAAGAATCGGTTGGAACCCCTGCAGCCGTTTGCGCCGGGGCGGTTTTTTGCCGTGTCGTAAAATGAAAAAGCTCCTTGGACTCGATATCCAGGGAGCTTTGCTGTTTTATCATCATTACCGAGAAGACTCCCTCTTCAGCGAAGCAAGGGGATTTGCAAGTTGCCCATCTGCTGAAAAATCACAAGCTGGCGAAGTCGATTGCCGATGCGTCATGGACGAGGTGTCCCACTCTCTTGGAATACAAGGCTCGCTAATACGGACGCACGATCAGTGTGGTAGCGAAACATTTCCCCTCGAGCCAGTTATGTTCGGTATGTGGACACCGCAGCCTGCATGACATAGAACACGTAACCGTAGTAATTGGAATACTTTCGGAACAAGTCAATTTCCTGCTGTGCTTCATCCAGCTGGCCAAGGCATGCGGTATCGTTCCGGTAGGTTTCACGCAGTGCCAGGATGCGTTGCTCCATGGGGAGGTAGTAATCATCCCACCAGCCCGATTCCGGAAGGACAAAATGTCCGATCAGAATGTACCCGGATTGCTCTACAGCCCTTAGATGGTCCTCGACTGTTTTCATCCCCGGATAGTTTTTTTCCCAAAACTCGGCCGCCTCTGTTGGAGGATGGTTGTCCAGCCAGGCAAGCTCGGATACCGCCAGATACCCGCCGGGCTTCAAAAAGGGACGCCAGGCTTTTAGTCCCTGTTCGAAGCCCATGATATAAATCGATCCTTCCGACCAGATTACATCAAAGGAATGATTGTCAAACGGCAAGGTAAACATGGACGCTTTGCGTGGAAGGATGCGTTCTCCCAGCCCATCTGCGACAGCTCTCTGTTTCACTTCCGTCAAAAAGGGCTCATGTGTATCCACGGCCGTAATGGTTCCGTTCGTCAGCTTGGCAAGCTGGATGGTCTGCATGCCCGGGCCGCAGCCGATATCGAGAATACACGCATCGCTCGGCAGCTCTGCAAGCATTTCGAACGCTTTGCGTGTGGATTCGTTGTTGCCGGGGCCTTCTCGCGGAAGGTTATGGTGAAGTTCGAAAAAGATGTTTTTACTCAATGCTGAATCCCCCTGTGTGTGAAGATGATAGATAAAACTTGCCGGGAATTCAACAAGTCATTTTGTTACATTCCCAGCTCCTCAAACGCTGCTGCTTTCAGAACCGATCCTGCTACGGTCATCCCAACCACTCCTTTTCCAAATAATTGTAATAGTAGCATGGATTACAATCCGCCACAAGGAAATATTGACAGACCCTTATCATTATTATATCCTGTAATAAGAATATATCGTATTATACGACATGAATGGCGGCAGGTGACTTATCGTGAATCATTCAAGTACAGAGCAGTTGAACCACTATTTTACCTCCATCTACTACTTTCTTCACTATCCTCATCAGGACGGTATTACCCACCAGGCAGTGCGCCTTTTGCAGCACATCGAAAAGCGGGAAAACGTAACCATTGGCGATCTGGCGAAGTTACTGGCGGTGAGCCACAACACCGCTTCTGAACACGTCAAACGGCTGATTCAAAACGGATTGGTGTCAAAGGAACGTTCCCGGGAAGACGAGCGCAGGGTATATGTGCGGATTACGGAAAAAGGCCAAGAGGTCCTGAAGCTGCACACGCAGCTGGACGATGGGAAACTGGTGCAGATTTTGGAGCGGTTGCCGGACGAGAAGCGGGAGAAGGTACTTCAGGGATTTGCCATTCTGGCGGAGGAGGCAAAGCGATGTTTTTCCTGATAAAAATCCTCACATCGGCGCTGGTTATCGGCATTGTGACGGAAGTGGCACGCCGTTTGCCGACCGCAGGAGGAGTCATTGCTGCACTTCCCATCGTGAGTCTGCTTAGCTTGATCTGGTTGAATGCGCAGGGAGAAAGCCATCTTGAGCTTAGCCAGTTTGCGAAGGGAGTGCTGTGGGGCTTTCCAGCCACAGCCGTTCTGCTCTGGATTGTTTCCGCCGGGCTGCGGCACTCTTTTTCCCTGTTTAGCTCCATTTTGCTGGGGGTAATGGGTTGGGGCGCTCTGTTTCTGGTGCAGGACTTCCTTTTCAAGAAAATGGGCTAGGCCGATACGGGCAAATCTCACACCTCCCGATAGGCATTCGTATATGTCTGTAATATAGACAATGAATGGGAGGGTATGTCATGCAGTACGATACGTTATTTCAGGCTGAGCCGACCGTAGTCAACATGCTGAAAAACATGAAGGATACGGTGTGGGGTATCTGCAAGCAGCATTCGAGTAGGACCGTGCGCATAGAAGCTGCGGATGGAAAAGTGTACGAGGGCAAGCTCGTCGATTGTGACGGCACAAACGTATATCTGGAAGTGGAAGAGGAAGTGCGCGAGGAGGAGCAAGAGCGGCTGGAGTTTGTCCCCGTAGCCTTTACCTACCAGCCGTGCTACCCTTATTCCCCCTACTGTTACCCGTATCCGCATTACCATCCGTACCCGTATCCGTACCCCTATCCGCCAGTAACGGCACCGATCTTCGATTCACCGGAAAGTCCGCTAGAGTTACCGCCGCCGCCCCGCCGCCGCCGCCGCTGCCGTCGTCGTATCATTCCCCTGGCGTTGTTTGACCTGCTCGCCATCATTTTGCTTTAACCCATCAAATGAGTACAAACCTGTCTTTTGTCACAAACTATCAGCGAGATTGCGAAAGGCAGGGATTTTCATGCAACCGATCCACAGCAGTTTGACGGGCAAACAGGGCACGTACGAATATTACCGCGAAGCGCTCGCACCCGACGGCTTTACGTTGGCCAACTGGGACTACCAAAACGGTTATCTCGATCGCCAACTGGACGATAAAGCCATGGTCTTTCTTCGGCTGCCGATTGAGGTGCGGCAGGGGGAATTGGACAGGCCGGACTCCTTAATCGAATTTGGAACACCGTTTGTGCTAAAGCACGTCTATCAGACGGGAGTGGAAGAGAACATCGGCTATTCGGCTACTCCTGCTACGGCACCTCTGATGAACCAGTTCCAGGAGCCGATCAACAAAGACGCACCGATTGAGAGTGTCTGGATTGAAAAGGCGGAAGCAATCGTACGAGAGTTGGAACAGCGGTTTGAATAAACACAAAGCGGCGGGAATCCGGTTGGATCCCACCGTTTTTTCTTTGGTATATATAGGAATTAAAAAAATGGACATCCAATTCAGCCACTAGGAAAGCATTCGGGGCCCCGCCCGGCGAAGCAAGGGACCCCACTCGGCACAGCGATAGCTAACGCCGAGTGGGTCGAGGATAGCTCATGCGGGTGGGTTTTTTACAGCACTGTCATGCGCGAATCTTGACTGGTGTACCGATCCGCACCATGCGGGCCAGCTCTTCCACATCCCGATTGTACATGCGGATGCACCCTTTGGAAACGTATTTGCCGATGGATGCGGGATTATTGGTGCCGTGGATGCCGTAGCCGAGCTTGTTCAGTCCCATCCAGAAGGTGCCGTACACCGTCAAAGGACCGCCCCTGTAGCTGTTGGGATAGGGAACTTTGTTCATGATTTTGAAATCACCGTGCGGCGTCTGTGTTGCCAGCTTTCCGACACCTACGGGATATACTCTGACAATGCGGTTGTCCCTGTAAAGCGTGAGCTTGCGATCAGATAAGTCGATACGGATGGAGTAACCGACAGGCATCGAGATCCCCCCTGCTGTCTGTTTCCCATAACGTATGTAAGAGCCGGGAGCGGGGTGTGGGCAGCAGGGAAAACGGCGGTTCTGCAGAATGAAAACCAGATGGAAATCATTCCCGAGGAATTGCGGCATCCAATTCCGAAGAGAGGTGCTACGTTATGAATACAGTGGATTTTCACCGGTTGTTTTCGTACAACGAATGGGCGATGGATCATCAGCTTACGGCGATACGCAGGCTGACGGAGGAGCAGCTGCACCGCGACTTGGGGGGAAGTTTCGGGACGATTCATCGAACACTGCTTCATCTGGTCGGAGCGGAAGAGCTCTGGATTACCCGTTTACTCGGACAGGAAACGCCCTCCGGATTGCCGGAACCAGCGAATTTCCCCACGCTGGAAGCGGTCGAGAGGCTGTTGGGTGCGACGCGGCAAAAATGGAAAAGCTATTGGGAACAGTTGGACGACCAGCAGCTTCAACTGCCGTTTTCCTATCGCAACCTGCGAGGAGAGGAAGTGACGCTGGCGCTGTGGCAGGCCCTCCATCACGTCGCCAACCACGGCACCTACCACCGCGGCCAGCTTACCTCGATGCTGCGGATGGTCGGGGAGACGCCGCCTGCGATTGACGCATTAGTCTATTACCTCGCCCAACAGCAGCGATAAAATGCCAACCCCACGCCTCTGTGGTATAGTGGGGGAGAGGAAAAGAAAGACAGCTTGACCTAAGTGAGGGTAGACATGTGATGAAAATTGCCACCGTACTGCGAAACGACGATTTTTCCCGGGAAGTCTGCAGGATGCTTCGTGAAAAATTGCATGCCCGCCCTGACAACCTGTATCGGTTTGTCGACAGCCGTAATGACCGTCCGGATCTGGTGGTGTCGATCGGCGGAGACGGAACGCTGCTGGAGGCAGTACACCAGTATGGCTTCGAACCAACCTACGTCGGGATTCATACCGGCCACCTCGGCTTTTACGCAGACTGGCGGCCTGAGGAACTTGACGAGTTTATTTCGGCATTGGAGCAGCCTCATCCGTTTATCGCGGAGTATCCGACGGTACAGTGCCGAATTCACACCAGCGACGGGCAAACTCACCACAAGTGGGCCTTGAATGAGTTGGTAATCCGCAACGCGTCTCTTTCCACTCTGGTCGCCTGCGTGTACATAAACGGGGAAGAGTTTGAGACCTTCCGCGGTGACGGTTTAATCGTCTCATCTCCGTCCGGCAGCACTGCCTACAACAAGGCGGTAAACGGTGCGATTGTGCATCCTTCCATTGAGGCGATACAGCTGTCCGAGATCGCTTCGATCAACAACCAGGCATACCGTACCATCAACAGTTCGTTGGTACTGCCAAAACATCATGAAGTCGAATTGATCGTCATGAATCCCGAGATCATGATCGGCCTAGATCGTGAGCAGGCCGTATGGAGCCGTGTCCGTTCCATCACCTGCCGTGTCGGGGGGGACAAGGTGAAATTTGCCCGTTACAAGCGGCTGCCGTTCTGGGGACGGGTACGCAACTCCTTTATTAAAGACTGATTTCCCGGTGAAAGAGGTTGTGAAAATGAAGAAGATTGGAAAGCTGGTCCGGTTGTATCGGCATCCTGTCAAAGCGATGCGGGGAGAACGGCTGGAGAACTGCCGGGTGGATACCTTTGGGCTTTACGGAGATCGCAGCCATTACTTTCTCGATCCGTCCAATCAGGGGAAATACCTAAGTGCGGACAAGGTGCCCGCTCTGTTGGGATATTCGGCGAGATTCATCGGAGAAGAGCGGCCGGACGTTTATCCGGACGTGCACATCACCTCGCCAAAAGGCAAAGAGTACCGTTGGGGAGATGCGCAGTTGTTTAAAGAGCTGGAGGAAGTGGCGAAACGGCCCGTTACCCCGATGCGAAGCACCCCTCTGGAAGGGGGGCGAAATTGGGAGGACCATCTGTTAATCGTTACACAGTCGTCCCTCAGGGAAATTGCAAGCGGGCTTGGATCGGAGAAGCTGGACGAGCGCCGGTTTCGTCCCAATCTGGTAATCGCACTGGACGAAGACCAACCGTTTGCGGAAGATGAGTGGTTTGGCAGACAGCTGCGCATTCACGACGTGGTACTGCGGGTGAACAAGCATTGTGAACGCTGCACGTATGTCAACATCGATCCGGAAACGCTGGAGATGAATCCGGCTGTCCTGAAGACCGTTGTGAAACGGCATGAGAACCATTTCGGCGTATACGCCTCCGTCGTGGAACCGGGTACGTTGACCAGCGGAGACGAGGTGTATCTGCTGTGAATAAAGAAGTGTTCTCCCCGTTGGACAGAGTTCGGACCTTTGTAAAACGATTTGACCCGTCACTGGAACCCATGGTGTTCGACGAGCCGATGAAGACGTCAGAAGAGGCCGCTCAGATGCTGGGCGTGGAGGTTGGACAGATCGCCAAATCCATTTTGTTTCGCACCAGGGAGCGGTACGGCTTGTTTGTGGCCGCCGGGGATGTCAGGATACACACCAGGCAGGTAAAAGCCTGCCTCGGCGGAGGACAGCCCAAAATGGCGTCGCCGGAGGAAGTGCTAAGCATCACCGGATTCGAGGTAGGGGCTGTCTGTCCGTTTGCCCTACGGGAGGAGGTTCCTGTCTATATCGACGAATCACTGCGACGCTTCCCAGTCGTTTACACCGCCGCCGGCATCGCTGAGTCGCTTTTGCCCGTTTCCTTTGAGCAGCTGGTGGAGATTACCGGGGGAACGGTGATTAACGCTGCGTCGGAAGAAGGTAACTGATACACATCACAAAAGTGACCACCGACTGCTAAAATGATTGATCCAGCCCTGGCAATTATGTCAGGGTTTTCCTTTTTGCGAATGTTTTTGTTTGTTGGATGTGTTAAAATTTGGGTATCTACCCACCACGCATGATGTTCAAAGTGCCGATGATACTTCATCACCCGCATGGTCGTATCGAGTATTAGTCGATACAAGGCACTCACATGCGAAAAGCGCTTGACCTATAGTCAAGCTGAGACTGTCGAAAAAGGTATTGGTGTCTATTCGGGACCGATTTCTCCGCTCCGCTCGACCCTCCTCCCCACAGGGATGTGTCACTGTTCGCTCCGCGACGATTCGCGGGGGCAGCGCCAAAGCCGCGTCACTACGAAGTTTTCTCAGGGGTGGCGCTGCTTGATCCCCGCGCCCACGTCCCTACGCTAGCAGGTCGTCACAGCTCGCGGGTAGCTGGAGAAATCGGTCCCTCTTAAAACCATTGGTTTCTCAACAAACTGCGCTTGACCTATAGTCAAGCTATTGGAAATCTTAGCACTACGATCAGGATGATGATCAAGATAATAATAATGAGTATGTCTCTCATGGACATTTCATCCCCCTCCCATAGAAAAATCTTTTGATAGCACACATATGCGCTCCGTAATTAATAAATACCACCACGCATTGTTCAAAAAATTAGAATTTGGAGGTCAACCTATGCCTGTACGTAGCTTCAAAGTAAAATTAGTGACCCGAAGCGGCGACGCGGAACTCATGCGCCAACTGCGGCTAGGACTCTGGAAGACGCACGAAGTAGTTAACCAGGGAATTGCCTATTACATGAACAAGCTCGCTCTGATGCGACAGGAACCATACGCCGGGAAAAGCAGGGAAGAAGTGCGTCTTAGCCTGCTGTTTTCCCTGCGTGAACAGCAAAAACGGAACAACTGGACCGGAGAATCGGGGACCGATAAAGAGATCCTGAGCCTGACTCGACGCCTGTATGAGCTGTTGGTTCCTTCCTCCATCGGGGAAAAAGGAGACGCTCAAGTACTAAGTCGCTCATTTCTTGGCCCGCTGGTTGACCCCAACAGCGAAGGGAAAAAAGGAACCGCCAAATCAGGCCGGAAACCGCGCTGGATGAAGATGAAAGAAGAAGGGCATCCCGATTGGGAGGCGGAGAGAGACAAGGATCTGGCCAAAAAGGCGGCAGATCCCACTGCGTCCATCCTGAACGACCTGGAAGCGTTTGGTTTACGTCCGTTGTTCCCGTTGTTTACTAATGAACAGAGGGAAATCCAATGGCTTCCCCCAAAAAATAAACGGCAATTCGTCCGCACCTGGGACAGGGACATGTTCCAACAAGCGCTCGAGCGCATGCTTTCCTGGGAGTCATGGAACCGTCGGGTGGCGGAAGAATATCAGAAGCTGCAAGCGCAACGAGACGATCTGTACGCCAAATATCTCGAAGATGGCGGTTCGTGGCTGGAAGCCCTGCAGTCGTTTGAGAAGCAGAGGGAAATGGAACTGGCGGAAGAGGCGTTTGCCACCAATAGCGAATACCTGATTACACGCAGGCAGATCAGGGGCTGGAAGCAGGTCTATGAAAAATGGAGCAAACTGCCGGAAACAGCCACACAGGAAGAGTTTTGGCGGGTAGTCGCCAATGAGCAGACATCAATGTCCGGCGCTTTTGGTGACCCAAAGGTGTATCAATTTTTGTCCCAACCGGAGCATCAACATATCTGGCGTGGACACCCGAATCGGCTCTATCACTATACGAACTATAACGAGGTCAGGGATAAATTGCATCGAGCCAAACAACAGGCTGCCTTTACCTTGCCGGACCCGGTCGTACACCCGCTATGGACTCGTTTTGACGCCAGGGGAGGCAATATTCACGACTATGAAATCAGCAAGGTTGGCAAACAGTATCATGTTACCTTCAGCAGTCTTCTTTGGCCTGAAAATGAGGCATGGGTGGAACGTGAGAATGTTACGGTAGGAATCGGGAATTCCCTGCAGTGGAAGAGGCAAATCAGACTGAACGGGTATGCCGACAAAAAACAAAAGGTCAAATATTACGATTACAGCGCCCGATTTGAATTTGACGGTGTGTTGGGCGGGGCGAAGATCCAGTTTGACCGGAAACATCTGGTCAAGGCTTGCAACCGTTTGGCGCACGGCGAAACAGGTCCGGTTTTCCTGAACGTAGTTGTCGATGTAGAGCCATTCCTGGAGATAAAAAATGGTCGACTCCGCACACCGCTGGGACAAGCTTTACAAGTGAACACCAAAGACTGGCCGAAAGTAACAGGATACAAACCGGATGAACTTCTTGCCTTGGTACAAAATACGCAGCCGGCAAATGAGACAGGCATGGGAACGGTAGAAGCAGGAATGCGGATCATGTCGATTGATATGGGGCAGCGCACTGCGGCTGCGGTGAGCATCTTTGAGGTAATGCCGCAAAAACCGGATGAGAAGGAGACAAAGATGTTCTACCCGATTGCAGATACTGGATTGTACGCTGTTCATCGACGCAGTCTGCTGCTGCGGCTTCCGGGAGAGGAGACCTCCGACAAAAAGCGAATGGAGAAGCGAATAGAACGGGCTAAGGTGCGCTCTCTCGTTCGTTTTCAGATACGCCTGCTCTCCGAAGTACTGCGTCTGCACACGCAAGGAACGGCTGAGATGCGTAGACTTAAGCTGGATGAAATGCTCGAATCGTTGCAGACGAAACAAGAATTGGATGATGCACCTTGGCGGACAGAGTTGGAAAAACTGTCTGACTATATTCACGAGTCTGCGGAAAGATGGCAACAGGCTTTGGTTGTTGCCCACCGAACGCTGGAGCCAGTTGTAGTCCAAGCCGTACGTCTTTGGAAAAAGTCACTGAGCAAGGAAAACAAGGAGCGTCAACACATTGCTGGTCTATCCATGTGGAACATCGAAGAGCTGGAAGAGACCAGACAGCTGTTGATCGCCTGGAGCAAGCACAGCAGAGAGCCTGGAGTACCCAACCGCCTGGATGATGCTGAGACCTTTGCGCCTGAGCAACTGCAACATATCCAGAATGTAAAGGATGACCGTCTCAAACAAATGGCCAATCTGATCGTCATGACCGCGCTTGGGTACAAGTACGACGAAACCGATAAACGATGGAAGGAAGCGTACCCTGCTTGCCAGGTTATCCTGTTTGAAGACCTGAGCCGTTACCGCTTCGCACTGGATCGCCCGCGACGGGAAAACAACCGGTTGATGAAATGGGCTCATCGGAGTATCCCTCGGCTGACTTACCTGCAAGCGGAGCTTTTCGGCATCCAGGTAGGGGACGTTTACTCCGCTTACACGTCCCGCTTTCACGCCAAGACCGGGGCTCCGGGCATCCGCTGTCACGCATTGACAGAAGAGGATTTGAAGCCCAATTCCTATGTGGTCAGGCAGCTTATCAAGGACAACTTTATTCAAGAACACCAGGTGGCGAGTCTGAAGCCGGGGCAGATTGTACCGTGGCAGGGCGGTGAGCTGTTTGTCACGTTTGCCGATCAAGCCGGTTCCCGTCTAGCAGTGATTCACGCCGACATCAACGCGGCGCAAAATCTACAGAAACGTTTCTGGCAGCAGAATAGTGAAGTCTTCCGTGTTCCCTGCAAGGTCACGTCAGGCAGCCTGATTCCTGCTTATGACAAAATGAAAAAGCTGTTTGGCAAAGGATTTTTTGTCAACATCAGTCATTCCGAGAAAGAGGAGGTATATGTGTGGGAACATTTTGCCAAAATGAAAAGTAAAACTACACCTGCTGACCCTGTATCGGAAGAAATTAAAAACAAAGAATTAACCGATGACATGGAAGACATGGAAGACATCCAGGAAGGATACAAGACTTTGTTTCGAGACCCCAGCGGCTTTTTCTGGTCATCCGACAGATGGCTTCCCCAGAAAGACTTCTGGGCTCGGGTGAAGACTTGCATCGGGAAAAGGCTGCGTGAACAAATCCGGTAGCATCGGCAGGTGGAAATAAGGGAGGTTCTCGACTAAATGCCGTCGATACCGGTGCGCATGTTGAACGAAGTCCAGTATTGTGAACGCCTGTTTCACATTATGCATGTCCAGGGATTGTTTGAAGAAAATCCGGATACCATCGAAGGAGCCGCCCAGCATCGGAGGGCTGAGGAACGTCGCCGCAAGGGAGAAATGGCTCCCGAAGAGATGTGGGGGGCGGCTCCGCTCAGTTTGCATCTGGGGGATGATAACCTTCAACTGGTTGGGAAACTGGATACTGTGACGTTGGAAAACGGATTGTGGGCTCCCGTGGAAGGGAAGCACTCTTCCGCTCCCGAATCGTCGCAACCTTTTCGCGTCGGAGACTATGAACTAATCGGAACCGCTTGGCCGAACGACCAGATTCAACTGTGCGCGCAGGGATTGCTTCTGCGGGCAAACGGGTATCCTTCCGATTACGGATATCTCTATTACCGAGGCAACCGCAAGCGGGTAAAAGTAGATTTCACCGCTCCTCTGATCGACGCCACCCACGCATGTATTCGGCGCGCCCAGGAAATCGAGCAGGGGGAAATGCCGAGACCTTTGAAAGATTCCAACAAGTGCTTTCGCTGTTCGATGAATTACGTATGCCTCCCGGACGAGACCAATTATTTGCTGGGTGTAAGCACCAACATCCGCAAAATTGTACCAAGTCGGGCAGATGGAGGAGTACTTTACGTTTCCGAGCCTGGGGCAAGGCTTGGCAAGGATGGTGAAAGCCTGACCATTGTCTACAGGGACGGCAGGCAGGATCAGGTGCCGATCAAGGACATTGTTCATATTTCGCTGATGGGTCATGTGCAATGCTCTACCCAGCTCATTCACACATTGATGGAGTGCGGGGTCTCCATCAGTTACCTAAGTACACATGGAAAACTGATCGGCGTTACGAGTCCGCTCACCACAAAAAACATTCACCTGCGGCAAAAGCAGTTTATCCGTTTTCAGCATCCGGAGGCAGCCCTTCGCCTTGCCCGTTGGGTGATATATGCCAAGATTGCCAACCAGCGAACCCTGTTGCGCCGTAACGGTTCCGTCTCTTCCCAGGTGCTGCGAGAATTGAAAGACTTGAGAGACCGGACCCTGGAATCGGATAGCCTGGACAGTCTGCGGGGATACGAGGGAAGAGCGGGCAGGTTGTATATGGGATCATTTCCAAGCATGCTGAAGCATACAGAAATGGATGGACAGTTAATCATGCAAGGGCGGAATCGAAGACCGCCCAAAGACCCTGTCAATGCCCTTCTTTCCCTCGGATACACGTTGCTGGTTCGGGATATGATCGCCGCCTGCGTGCGCGTCGGGTTGGATCCGCTGTTCGGTTTTTTTCACAGAATTGAGCCTGGCAGACCTTCACTCGCCCTCGATCTGATGGAGCCGTTTCGCCCACTCATCGCCGACAGCGTTGTCTTGCGGGTTCTGAATACAGAAGAGATTGAAATCAATGATTTCTATTGGGGACAGGACAGCTGTCAGTTAAAAAAACAAGGACGGCATACGTTTTTTGCCGCGTATGAACGTCGCCTGCATGACGAGCTGACACATCCCAGCTTTGATTACAAAACCAGCTATCGCCGAACATTGGATCTGGAGGCGCGACTGCTCGCTCGTCATTTGGAAGGGGAACTGCCAGAGTATCGTCCCCTCACCACCCGCTAGGAAGGATGACGGACGGGTGAGACAATACGTCCTGGTGAGTTACGACATATCCGAACCCAAGCGATGGCGTAAAGTGTACAAGATGATGAAAGGCTACGGCGAACACGTTCAATACTCCGTTTTCATCTGCCAACTGACGGATCTGCAGGAAGCTGAGTTGAAGGTGAAGATGGACGAAATCATTCATCATCTCGAGGATCAGGTCATGTTCGTGCATATTGGCCCCGTTACCCGCGATCAGTTAGCGAAAAGGATCTCAACGGTCGGAAGAGAATACCTGCCGAGGGATCTTACCAAACTGATTTATTGACAAAAATTGCATGTTGATATTGATATGGACTGAGCAAACGAGATATAATAAAAATAATTAGCTATAGGCTAATAAGATAGTTGTGTCAAGTGCTTCGGTGACCTAACACGTCACTCAGTCACAACAACTATCTATATTTCCACTAACCATCCGAAGTCAGGGAGATGCGGACCTCCCTGCAGCGGTCGAGCACCTCCTCTGGTCAAAAACCAAGAGAGGTGCTCGAATCCTTTGTGGCTCTAAGGAGGATTCCATCTTCATGGAGGCGATCTCGATGCAGAAGAGTGTATTAAACAGCATGGTTATGCCCCCTCTCGCAAAGAGGCTTCAAAGATTAACTGCTGCAAAGGATTGTGCGAACAGCAGTCCGTTTCGTTAGTGGAAATGTAGATGGTTAGCACCAAAGCAGTTTGTCCAGCATTTCCCGAACCTTCGGTCCGTTTCGTTAGTGGAAATGTAGATGGTTAGCACTTGTACCTGCCTGTAGAGTCCGGCGAAGCGGTACTGGTCCGTTTCGTTAGTGGAAATGTAGATGGTTAGCACCGGTAAAGAGGAAGATGAACGACGCATCGACAACGTCCGTTTCGTTAGTGGAAATGTAGATGGTTAGCACTCTAACACATAAACATTCCCTTGCTTGTCTACAGTGTCCGTTTCGTTAGTGGAAATGTAGATGGTTAGCACTGATAAAGGTGCTGGAGCAAGTGGGGAACAGTATGTCCGTTTCGTTAGTGGAAATGTAGATGGTTAGCACAACAATTTGTGTAGGGAGAAAAGGGGTTAAAATCGTCCGTTTCGTTAGTGGAAATGTAGATGGTTAGCACAGCATCGCTGTTTTGCTTGCATGCCCGCGGGATTACGTGTCCGTTTCGTTAGTGGAAATGTAGATGGTTAGCACAGTATATCAGACTGCGGTTCCGTGAAGTCACGGTAAGTCCGTTTCGTTAGTGGAAATGTAGATGGTTAGCACTGTTTGCATTGTCGTGGAATGACGTCGCCGGTTGGAGTCCGTTTCGTTAGTGGAAATGTAGATGGTTAGCACTAAGTCTCCAAAATTGTATATTACCCAGGATGATTGGGTCCGTTTCGTTAGTGGAAATGTAGATGGTTAGCACTTTAGGCTAATACACCCTGCTTCTTCAGCTTGTGGGTCCGTTTCGTTAGTGGAAATGTAGATGGTTAGCACATTGGGAAGACCACGAAAAAGTGAAGAAGAGAAGAAGTCCGTTTCGTTAGTGGAAATGTAGATGGTTAGCACCAAAGCCGCCTTCATAGGAAATTGCTGTTTCAGTGAGTCCGTTTCGTTAGTGGAAATGTAGATGGTTAGCACGGAGTCAAAAAAGACCATACGCTTCGGGAGATTTTGGTCCGTTTCGTTAGTGGAAATGTAGATGGTTAGCACTTGTTTGTGGTCACTTGTTGGTCACTTGTTGGTCGTCCGTTTCGTTAGTGGAAATGTAGGTGGTTAGCACCAGCAGAGGACGCTAAGTTTGACCTGAACATGGTTGTCCGTTTCGTTAGTGGAAATGTAGATGGTTAGCACGGCAAAGCCGCTGGGGTGTGTTTGACGTAGCCATGGCGTCCGTTTCGTTAGTGGAAATGTAGATGGTTAGCACTCTACAGTGCTCATCGGTCCCGGCCCCCGATCTGTGTCCGTTTTGTTAGTGGAAATGTAGATGGTTAGCACCTGTCTTCAAGCGATATGCGTTGCTGATGGATTGATGTCCGTTTCGTTAGTGGAAATGTAGATGGTTAGCACGAAAGGCTGCTCAACAAAGGGTACCTGTGAGAACAGGAGGTCCGTTTCGTTAGTGGAAATGTAGATGGTTACCACGGCACAAAGACGATGGAACCGGGCACGTTGACCAGCGGAGACGAGGTGTATCTGGTGTGAGGAAAAACATGTATTCAAATGATACAAAATGTCCAGCTTGCGCTATACTGGAAGAAGATATCGGGTTTAAAGCGGAAGAGCAATAGTAGAAGACCTTTATAAAGCAAGGTCTTTTTTAGTGTATAAGCGTACTATGTCAAATACTTTTTTTACTCAATTTGGGTATAGCAAACACACCTAACGTAAAGTTTGTTAAAAAATTACAATTAGCAACTGACAAGGGTACGTTATGGTATTTGTCAGCCCTTCTTGAAACTAAGAAGGT